>NZ_BMQN01000025.1 GCF_014648135.1 Deinococcus sedimenti
GTGCGGGACTGGCTCTCACGGCCGCAGGGCGTCTCCTGTCGGGCATAGTTCCAGCCAACTACCCACGGGGTTTCAGTGGCATCAACCGCGATGATCTGGAAGACGTTCTCTGCCTCCATCAGGCTCTTCCTGCCCTGGAGTCTGAACTACCCACTGGCGATCAGGGCCGCTTCGACGCGTTCCACCGTGCGCTGCACGGTGGTTTCGTGGACACCCCAGTCGTCGCCCAGGTGAGCGAAGGTGCGGTATTCCCGCCAGAATTCCAGGGTCAGCAGGAGTTGCTCACCAAGACTGAGCGCAGAGGGGCGCCCGGATTTCTTCTTGCCACGTTGCCGCTCGACCAGGACGTTTTCCATCTCAACGAATGTTTCTGGATAGATCCCGGTGCGGCGTTTGAAGCGCGTGCGGTTCATCTTCAGCGTGCGTTCCAGGCGCCCGTGGCTCACTCACACAGCATAGCTGGGTACTTTCGCAGGAGGTCTAGTCGAATCTTTCGACATCTCTGGGAATAGGAGAGATTTAGGAAGTGTGTTTTTGTCCATTTATTGTAATGTGGTGACAGCTCAGCGCGAGAACGCGAGTTGAGGAAGAAGGACGTCGTTCCGGAAGATACTGACCAACCCGTTATAGGCAGAGAGACCTTGCTTCTGAAGCGTCGAGAGGTAACTCCGAATGCAGCAGAAATTCTTTCCGCCCGTCGCCGAACGAAACCCACCAGAGATCTTGCGCTTCGCGCACACCATTCGAAGGTCTCGCTCGGCTTGATTGTTGTCGAACGGAACGCCGTCTTCGAAGAGGAAGCGTAACATCTTGTCTCGGTGTTTCTGACGGCGAAGCGCGAGGTTGCGCCCCGGGGACTGCTTCACCCGTCCCCGCTGCTTCGGAACCGGCTCTGCTGCGGGGTTGGAAACCAACCCCGCTTCCACGAGGGCATCAAAGCGAACCAGGAACGCGGCTTTCTCCGGTGGAGTGAGGATGCCTGCCTTCTGTTGATGGTAGACACCTTGGAGTGCAGTCCGCAGTTCTCCCGCCCAGCCTTGTCCCAGCTGTTCGTGGAGGAAGCGCAACTCCCGGAGCAGGTGCGCGTTACAGAGGGCATGTCGGGCACAGAGTTGGAAGTACGGAAGCCAGGCATCATGCATCAACACGCCCCAGTACTGGGGCAGGACGCCCATCGCTTGGATGGCGACCAACCCGCGGTGCGGGTCGTGCCCGTAGAGGGTGAGCTCTTGGGTTTCTTCCGCCAAGTCTGGTCCTGGCTGGGGGGTTGATGAGACGTCTCGCTGGTCCGCGCGACCTGTGCTTCCAATTCGCGGATGCGCGCTTGGAGCCGTTCGCAATTCGGGCAGGTCGAGTCTGAGATGCCCTCACCTTACCTCATTCCCTTGCGCTGCTCAGGACCCTGCTGAGTAGTCACCAACCCGAATCGGTATCAGCGTTCAGTGATGCGGAGGGCGCCCCTCACGACCTCTGAACCGCGCGGGTACAGGAGCTGCGCTGCGGAGCGTGCACCTGGGGAGGACAGGGGCTGGGCGAGGAGCCCCGGGGCGCGCTGTCGACCCCAGGGCCCCTCGCCCACCCTGGCGTCCGGTCAGCCCTGCAGTTCGGCCTGCCGTTCGCGCTGCTGCTGGCGGCGGCGGGCCAGCTGGCCGTGTTTCGGGGCGAACAGGAACGCCAGGCCGAACAGGACGCTCTGCGTGAGGACGATGCACGCGCCGGTGGCGCCGTCCAGGAAGTAGCTGGCGTACGTGCCGATCAGGCTGGACAGCACGCCGGCCGTGACGGCCAGGATCATCATGCGGCTGAAGCGGTCGGTGAGCAGGTACGCGGTCGCGCCGGGCGTGATGAGCATCGCGACGACCAGGATCACGCCGACGGTCTGCAGGGCGCTGACGATGGTCAGGGCCAGGATGACCAGCAGCGCGCCGTACAGCAGCCCGGTGTTCAGGCCGATGGAGCGGGCGTGCGTGGCGTCGAACACGTACAGCAGCAGGTCGCGCCGCAGGATCAGGATGGCGCCCAGCGCGACGGCGCCCGCGATGACGGTCTGCCACAGGTCGGCGTCGCTGATGCCGAGCACGTCCCCGAACAGGATGTGCGAGAGGTGCACGTCGCTGGACACGCGGGAGATCATCACGAGGCCCAGGGAGAACAGCGCGGTGAACACCACGCCGATCACGGTGTCCTCCTTGACGCGCGACCGCGACTGGATGAAGCCGATCGCGCCGACGCTGAGGAGCCCGAATGCGAAGGCACCCACGACGAACGGCAGGTTCAGCAGGTACGCGAGGACCACGCCGGGCAGCACGGCGTGCGACACGGCGTCGCCCATCAGGGACCAGCCCTTGAGGGTGATGAAGCACGACAGGACCGCGCACACGGCGCCGACCAGCGCGGAGACGAGCAGGGCGCGCAGCATGAAGTCGTACCCGAGTGGCGCGAGCAGGGCGGGGAGTACGGCGTCCATCAGCGGACCTCCGTGGGGCGCGCGGGAATGCGGGCGGGGTCATGCAGCGGCGAGCGGCCCCCGAAGGTCAGGGCGAGGTTCGGGGCCGTGAGGACCTGCGCGGTGGGCCCGACCGTCAGGACGGTGCGGTCGGCGATCAGGGCGACGTCGTCGCAGAAGGTTTCCAGCGTGCCGAGGTCGTGGGTGCTGACGAGGACGCTGCGGCCCCCGCCCGCGAGGTCGCTGAGCAGGGTGGTGATGGCCTCGCTGGTGCCGACGTCCACGCCGCCGAAGGGTTCGTCGAGGAGCAGCAGCCGGGCGTCCTGTGCCAGCGCGCGGGCCAGGAACGCGCGTTTGCGCTGCCCGCCGGACAGTTCCCCGATCTGCCGCTCGGCGAAGTCGGTCATGGCGACGCGGTCCAGGGCGTCCTGCACGGCCGCCCGGTCGGCGCCCGAGGGGCGGCGCAGGAGGCCCATGCGGCCCTGGCGGCCCATGGTGACCACGTCGCGCACGCTGACGGGGAAGTCCCAGTCGACCGCCTCGGCCTGCGGGACGTACGCGATCCACCCGGCCTTCTGCGCGTGCCGGACGCCATGCCCGAACACCTGCACCTGCCCGGACAGCGGGGGCAGGAAGCCCATGATGGTCTTGAACAGGGTGCTCTTCCCGGCGCCGTTCATGCCGACCAGTCCGCAGATGCGGCCCGGTTGCAGGCTCAGGGTGGCGCGGCGCAGCGCGAGGCGGCCGCCGCCGTACGCGACGCTGACGTCCTGCACGTCCAGCGCGGGGGCGCTCACGGCTGGCCGCCGGTCAGGCCCGCGAGGATGGTGTCGGCGTCCTTGCGCAGCAGGTCCAGGTAGGTGGGCACCTCGTCCGACAGGGAGTCGACGTGCAGCGCCCCGGCGTAGCGCGCGCCGGATTCGCGCGCGACCTGCCGCATGCCCTTGTCGGACACGGTGCTCTCGCAGAACACGGCGGGGACGCCCTGGGCGCGCACGGCGTCGATCACGGCGCGGATCTGCCGGGGCGTGCCCTGGCCTTCCTCTGCGTTGACGGGCCAGAGGTACAGTTCCTTCAGGCCGTAGTCGCGGGCGAGGTAGCTGAACGCGCCCTCGCAGGTGACCAGCGCGCGCCGTTCGGGGGGCAGCTGGCCCAGCTGCGTGGCGAGCTGCCGGTCGACCTCGCGGATCTGCTTCGCGTACGCGTCGGCGCCTGCGCGGTACGTCTCGGCTCCGGCCGGGTCGAGGTCCGTCAGGGCGCGGCGGATGTTCTCGACGTAGATCAGGGCGTTCTTCGGGGCCATCCAGGCGTGCGGGTTGGGTTTGCCCGCGTACGCGTCGGCGGTGATGTTCACCGGTTCGATGCCGTCGGTGAGCGTCACGGTGGGCGCGTCGAGGTCCCGCGTGAAGCGGGTGAACCAGCGTTCGAGGTTCAGGCCGTTGTTGAGGATCAGGTCGGCGTCCTGCGCGCGGATCAGGTCGCTGGGGGTGGGCTGGTACCCGTGGATCTCCGCGCCGGGTTTCGTGATGGACACGACCTCGGCGCGGTCCCCGGCGACGGCGCGGGCCATGTCGGCGAGGATCGTGAAGGTGGTCAGGACGGTGGGCCGGTCGTCGTCGCCCTGGGGCGCGGTGGTCTGGGGCGGAGCGGGGCGGCAGGCGGTGAGGAGCAGGGCCGCCACGGCCAGCACCGGCAGGAAAGAGGAGGTCATGTTTTTAGCTTTACCTAAAAATTATGTTTGGTCAAGCTGAGGCGGAGCACGCTCACCGGTGACGCCTCCCCCTCACCCTCCGCCGACGCCCTCGGCACCACCACGCCCAGTCCGCCAGGGCGACCCCGCCGGGCCCTTCAGCAGCCCAGGGTCGCGCCGCCGTCCACGGTGAGGTCCGCCAGGGTGATGTGCCGCGCCTCGTCCGACAGGAGGAACAGGACGGCGTGGACGATGTCGGCCGGCTGCGCGATCCGCCCGAGGGGAATGCCGGTGCGGTACGTCTCGGGGTCCCCGGCGATCACGCGGTGCTCGGCGCCGGGCGCGGTCCACAGCTGGCGCTGCATGGCCGTGTCGGTACTGCCGGGCGAGACGAGGTTGCAGCGCACGCCGCTTCCGGCGAGTTCCAGGCCCAGCGTGCGGGTCAGGTGCGCGGCGGCGGCCTTGCTGGCCGCGTAGGCGCCCATGCCGGTCCGGGGAATGTGCGCGGCGTTCGAGCCGACCGTGACGACCGCTCCGCGTCCGCGCGCGCGCATGACCCGCGTGGCGGCGCGGGACACGAAGAACACGCCGCTGGTGTTCACCGCGAACGTGGCGTGCCAGTCCTCGTCGCTCAGGTCCGTCAGGGGGCCGGGGCGCAGGACGCCCGCGACGTTCACGAGGTCCGTCAGGGGGCCCAGGGTCGTCTCGGCGTGCGCGACGGCCTGCTCGGCGGTGCGCGGGTCGGTCACGTCCAGCGGGTACGGCACGACGCCGGGCTGCCCGGCGAGGTCGGGCGGGATGGGCTGGCGGTCCGTGGCGAGCACCCGCGCGCCCCGCGCGGCGAGCGCCGAGGCGACCGCCGCGCCGATGCCCTGCGCGGCGCCGGTGACGAGGGCGACCCGCGACGTCCAGTCGGTGCCGCTCACGCACTCACCTCCCGCAGGGCCGGGGCGCGCAGTCCGGCGTGCAGGCGCCGCAGCAGGTCGTCCAGCAGGGCCTCCAGGCTCTGCGGCGTGTGCAGGACCGGGTGGCCGTCGGCCGTGACGGTCAGGTCGTCCCGCCAGCCGCTGAAGGTGTACGCGAGGTCCTCGACCGGGCCGGACGCCGGCGTGTCGCGCGTGACCTCCAGCCCCGGGCCGAGGTCGAGTGGCGCGGCGAACGGGATGACGTTCACCTCCGGGCCGAACAGGCGCCGCCGGTCCAGGTCCGCCCAGAGGCGCTCCAGGCGGTAGGGCGCGGCGCCCTGCGCGTGGGTGCGGGCCGCCTGCGCGCGGCGGGTCAGGGTCGCCAGGTCGTCGCCCGGGTGCACCTCGATCCGCAGGGGCACGAGGTTCATGCGCATGCACGGGACGTGCGCGGCGGCGCTGCCCAGGCGCAGCATGACCGGCGCGGCGATCAATACGGCCTGCTCGCCCGTGCGGGCGTGCCACTGCGCGGCGCACGCGGCGTTCAGCGCGTCGGGCCACGCGGCGCCCCACGCGGAGGTCACGCTCCGCAGGGAACGGACGAGGGCGGCCGGGACGGTCCGCTGCGCGCGGTGCCCGATCTGCAATCCCAGGTGCAGGAGGGGCGCCGCCTCGAACGGCAGGTCCGCGTACGCTGCGCGCAGCCGGGCGCCGTCCGCGCGTTGCTGCGCGCTGCCGTCGTACGCGCGGTCCTCCTGGGCGGGCGCGGCGAGCGGCCCGAACGGCGCGGGGGGCGCGTGCAGGCCGCCCAGCGCGCGGTGGTGCGCGGCGAGCTGCGTGAGAAACTGCGTCACGCCGTACCCGTCGAGCGCGATGTGGTGCGTGACGAACACCCAGCGCCAGTGGTCGTCCGCGAGGCGGTGCAGGGCGTGCCGGTACAGGTCCCCGGTCCGCAGGCCCAGCGGGCGGCGCGTGGCAGCCCGCTCGTGCGCGCGGGCCTGCCCCTCGGGGTCCGGGTGTGCGAGCCAGTCGAGCCGCCCGGGCGGGCGGGGCAGCTCGCCGGTGGGCAGCTGCGCGGGCTGGCCGTCCACCGACGCGTAGCGGACGTGCAGGGCCGCGACGTCCGCCAGGGCGCGGGTCAGGGCCACCTCGAACCGCGCCGGGTCGAGCGGGCCGCGCAGGTCGAGCGTCTCCACGACGTGGTTCAGGACGCTGCCGTCCGGGTCGTCCAGGTCCGTCCAGAGGCTGCGCTGCGCGAGCGTGACGGGCAGCGGCACCGTCACCGCGCTCCCGCCGCGCACAGCAGGTCGGTCAGGGCGTCCAGGGTGGGGCGCGCGGCGACGTCCGCGTACGTCACGCGTGACCCGGCGCGCTGCCAGTCTTCCGTGAGCAGCATCAGCCGGATGGAGTCCAGGCCCAGCAGCAGCAGGTCGTCGTCGCCGCGCAGGTCGCCCGCGGGCACGCCGAGCGCGGCGGCGACCTCGGCCCGGATGCGCGCGGGCGTCCACCCGTCCGCTGCCTTCGCCGCGCCGCCCAGCGCAAGGAGGGCGGCCGTGTGCGTGATCCCGGCGCAGCGGGCGGCGCCGTACTCCAGCGCGCGGCGGTGCTCGGCCTCGCTGAAGTCCGCCAGGGCGTCGGCGATCAGGAACGGCTGCACGTCCTGCATGAACGCGTCGGCGGCGCTGAGCAGGCAGCCGATGTTCGCGTACACGCCGCAGATCAGCAGCTGGTCGCGGCCCCACCCGCGCAGGTGCTCACGCAGCGGCGTGCGCTGGAACGCGCTGTAGCGCCACTTCGTGAGGACCGTGTCGCCCGGCTGCGGCGCCACGAGCGGGTGGATGCGCGTGACCGCCGGGTCGTCCGGCAGGCCCGGCCCCCAGAAGTCGGTCAGCAGCGCCCGGTCGGCGGGGTCCTGCGCGCCGGGCTGCGCGGTGTACACGACCGGGATGCCCAGCGTGCGGGCGTGCGCGGTGAGGTCCGCCACGGCGCGCAGCAGGTCCGGGATGGGCGGCTGCGCCGGGTCGTAGAAGTCCAGGAAGTACGCCTGGAGATCGTGGACGAGCAGCGCGGCGCGCGCCGGGTCGGGCGCCCAGGGCACGCGCTGCGCGGGGAGGGTGTCGGGGGTGGGCATGGGGTAGCTGGGCAGGCGGGGAATCATGCGGGGCTCCTGTCGGTGAGGTCCTGGTCCTGGGCAGGGCTCAGGGCCGGAGTGGGGGCGTAGCGGGCGCGCAGGGCGGGCTTGTCGACCTTCCCGAAGGGCGTGCGCGGCAGGGTGGGCAGCACTTCGACCCGGTCGGGCAGCTTGAACGCGGCGAAACCCTGCTCGAGCAGGTAACGGCGCAGTTCCAGCGTCAGGGCGCAGGCGTCGGGCAGGGCCTGGCTGGCGTGCTCGTCGGGGTCCACCCGCGGCTGCACGACCGCGCAGGTCCGCTCACCCAGCCACGGGTCCGGCAGGCCGATCAATGCCGCCTGGAACACGCGCGGGTGGCCCAGCAGGGCGTGTTCGATCTCCTCGGCGGCGATCTTCTCCCCACCGCGGTTGATCTGGTCCTTGTGGCGGCCCTGCACGATCAGGTGCCCGTCGGGGCGGCGCGTGACGATGTCCCCCGTGCGGTAGTACCCGTCCGGCGTGAACGCGCGGGCGTTGTGCTCGGGCGCGCGGAAGTACCCGCGGATGGTGTACGGGCCGCGCGTGAGCAGGTGGCCGGGCGTGCCGTCCGGGACGGGGCGGTCCTCGTCGTCCACGATCAGGATCTCGTCGTGCGGGCTGATCGGGCGACCCTGCGTGCCGTACGTGACGTCGCCTGCGCTGCCGGGCCGGACGTAGTTCACGAGCCCCTCGGCCATGCCGAACACCTGCTGCAGCGCCGCGCCCAGCCGCTGCGGGACCTGCCGGGCGACGTCGGGAGCCAGGGGTGCGCCGCCCACCTGCACGACCCGCAGCGTGGACCCGGGCCGGGCGGGCGTGAACTGCGGGGCGCGCAGCCACAGCAGCAGCGCGCTGGGCACCAGCGCCACGTGCGTCACGCCGCAGCGCTCGATCAGGGCCGCGCACACGTCCGGGGCGGGGCCGGGCGCGGTGACGACCGTTCCCCCGGCGTGCAGCGTCCCGAACGCGCCGGGGGACGTGAGCGTGAAGTTGTGCGTGGCGGGCAGCGCCGCGAGGAACACCGTGTCCGGCGTCAGGCCGCACAGTTCGGCGCTGGCGCGGATGGAGTACAGGTAGTCGTCGTGCGTGCGCGGGATGAGTTTCGGCGTGCCGGTGCTTCCGCCGGACAGCTGGTACAGCGCCACGTCACCCGCCCCCTGACTGGACACGCCGGGCTGGGCCGCCGGTTCCGTCCAGGCCGCCGCGTCTGCCGGGGTCAGTGGCAGGGCGGCGTCCGGGTCGCCCACGGTGAGGACCAGCGTGTCCGGATGCGCAGTCTGCACGGCCCGCGCGGCACGCTGCGCGTCCGGGTGCCCGCCGGTGATCAGCGCGCGGGCGTGCGCCTGCGTGGCGAAGGCCGTGAGTTCCGCCGCGCGGTGCGCCGCGAGCGCCAGGATGGGCCGCGCGCCCAGCCGCAGCAGGCCCAGCAGGACCTCGAACACGTCCGGGCTGTTGGGCAGGTGCAGGATCACGCGGTCCCCGGCGCGCAGGCCCCGCGCGGCGAGCGCGGCCGCGTACCCACTCGCGGCGGCGTCCAGGTCCGCGTAGGTGCGGGTCACCCACCCGCCCGGCTGCCCGCCGGGGCCCAGGGCGTGGCCGAGCAGGGCCGGGCGCGGCCCGAACTGCCCGGCCAGGGCGCGCAGCCACGCGCTGAACGGCTCGCCGCGCCAGTACCCGGCGGCGCGGTACGCGCGGGCCAGTCCGGGCGGCCAGGGCGTGAACTCGCTGGTGATCGGGGCGTCGGTGACCAAGCCTTCGGGGCTCGGCGCTGGGGGGACGGTCACAGCGCGCCCTCCAGGTCCAGGGGCGAGACGCCCAGGGCGCGCAGCATGGTGCCGAACTTCGCGGCGGTCTCGGCGCGTTCCTGCGCGGGGTCGGACCCGGCGACGATCCCGGCCCCGGCGAACAGGCGGGCGTGCGGGCCGCGCAGCCTCGCGCAGCGGATCGTGACGGCCCACTCGCCGTCACCGCGCGCGTCGCACCAGCCGACCGCGCCCGCGAAGGACCCGCGCGGGCCTTCCAGCGTGCCGATCAGGTCACGGGCGGCCGGGGCGGGCACGCCGCACACGGCGGGCGTTGGGTGCACGGCGCTCACGAGGTCCAGCACGTGCAGACCCGGGTCGCGCAGGGTCGCGTGGATGCTGGTGCCCAGGTGCCACAGGCCCGGCGTCTGCACGAGTCGCGGCGCGTCCGGCACGGTAAGTTCGCGGCACAGTGGCGCGAGGGTCTCCCGGATGGCGGCGATCATCAGCGCGTGCTCGTGGCGGTCCTTGGCGGAGTGCAGCAGGTCGTGCGCGCGCCGGAGGTCCTCGGCGGGGTCGGCGTGGCGGGCGCGGGTGCCGGCCAGGGGCCGCAGGCGCAGCTGCGCGCCGCGTTTACTCAGCAGCCGTTCCGGGCTCGCGCCGACCAGCTGCGCGCCGTCTCCCAGCGGGACGCTGAACACGAAGGCGTCCGGGGCGCCTTGCGCGAGCCGGGCGGTGACGGCACTCGGGTCGGGCGCCGCGTGCAGGTGCAGGTCCAGGGTGCGGCCCAGCACGACCTTGTGCAGGTCGCCGCGCGCGATGGCGGCCGCCGCGTGCGCGACGTTCGCCTCGAACGCGTCCGGGGCGGGCCGCGACGCCGCGTGGAGGACCGGGGTGCCCGTGGAGGCCGCTGTCGAGAGAGCGGCAGTCGAGGTGGGCGATGTCGAGGTGGGCGGTGTCGAGTGGGCCAGGTGGAAGGCGGCCGGGTCCTGCGGCGTGAAGCCGATGGCGCCCAGCAGGTGCGTGCCGCGCGGCGCGCCGTGCAGGGCGTGCCGGGCCTGGGCGGCGGTCAGGGGCGCGCCGTGCGGGTCGAGCAGGTGCAGGTGGCGGTCCGGGGCGCGCCACGCGGGGGCGTGGGTCGCGCCGTGGAGGTGTGACCCGGTGGCTGGGTGGGGGGCGGGGGGGGCGGCGGTCTGGGTCATGGGGCCTCCGGGGGGGCGGGGAGCAGCGTGAGGGCGAGGAGGAAGCCGTGCGTGTGCACCCAGCGCACCTGAAGCGGGCCGGGCCAGCCCAGGACGTGCACGTCTGCCACGCCCTGCGTCCGGGTGGGGTCCGGGGGCGGCGCGTGGAAGTGCGTGGGGTCGAGGGGGTCCGGGCGCAGCGGCCACAGGGCCTTGAAGGTGCTCTCGGTGAGGACGTGCCGCCAGCGTCGGGGGTCGGGTGCGGGGCCGGTGAGGGGTTCGAGGTCCAGGCCGACGCGCTGCGGCGCGCGTGTGGCGGCGGCGACGGTCAGGCCGCCGGCGTGACTGAGGCTGCCGTGGGTCCCGGCGGGCCAGTCGGGGGCGCCGCCGGGTGTGCGGGGCAGGGGGCGCAGGGCGTCTGGGTGGCTGAGGAGGTGCAGGGCGTGGGCAGCGCAGCGGCGTCCGGCGTGCCAGTCGTGGTGGCGGCGGGCGGGGGCGTGGGCGGGCAGCGGGAAGGGTGGGGGAACGTCGGGGAGGTCGGTGGGCTGACGGCTGAGGCAGATGGCGCTCGGCACGGGCCAGCCGCGCAGGTGGCGGCGCAGGGCGTGTAGGGCCGCGTCGAGGTCGGCCGCGCTGGGATGGGCTGGATGGGGGGTCATGGCGGACCGGGTGTGACGCCGGTCTGGCTGAATCTGACAAATCCGAGTGGTTTAGTCAAGTAAGTTCAGGAGCCGGTCGGATTAACTTGACTAACCCGGTCGGATTAGTGCAGGATCTGCGCGTCGGTTCCCCCGACCTCACCCGGATCACCCCCCGCAGACCCGCGCCCACCCAGCGCCGGTCCACCCCCACCACACCCCGGAGGCCCCCGCCCATGTGCCACGGCTTCACGCCCCTGCACGACCTCAGCACCCACCGCCGCGTCCTGCGCTGCACCTGCGGCAACCTGCACGTCATCTGGCACGACCTGAACTTCGCCCTGAACCACCAGGAATTCAGCGACCTGCAGGGCCTGCTGCGCCGCGACGACCCCCAGGCCACCCAGGCCGACTGGGTGCTGCACACCGGCACCCACGGCACCCGCCTGTGGTGCGGCGCGACCGGAGTGACCTTCACGCCCAGCGACTTCGGCGCGTTCCGCCACCTGATCCTGCACGCCCACCCCCGCACCCTCGACTGAACGCAGGCCGCCCCCGATTCGACCACCGGAGTCCACCCGACCCCACCCGGAGCCGCATGACGCAGACCGCCCCCGACCTCGCCCACATCACCGACCACGTCAACGAGGACCACGCCCCGGAACTCCTGCAGGTGGCGCGCGCCTTCACGGACCTGCCCGCCCCGCGCGCCGCGCAGATCCTGACCCTGGACCACACCGGCCTCACGCTGGAGGTCCTGACCGACCGCGGCCCGCGCAGCGCCCGCCTGACCTTCCCCGACCCCACCCGCCCCCCGCACGTCAACCTGCGCGCCCTGGTCGCCGACGCCCAGACGCTCCTGAACGAACGTCCCGACCCGCGCACCACCACCTGGACCCTCCAGGGCGCCCGCGACCTCGGGCCCGGCCTGCGCCGCCTGACCTTCCACGCCGACCCGCACGCCCTGCAGGGCTGGCAGCCCGGCGACGCCGTGCGCGTCACGATCGGCGACACCACCCGCGTCTACACCATCCGCCGCGCCCACGACGGACGGGCCGACCTGGACGTCTACCTGCACGGCGGCCCGTCCACCCACGCGCCCGGCAGCACCTGGGCGCGCACCCTGCTGCCCGGAGCCACCGTCACGGTGGGCGCGCCGCGCCGCGAGACCCTCCCGGAATTCACCGGTCCCAGCCTGCTCCTCGGGGACGAGACGGCCCTGCCGACCATCGCGGCGCTGCTCGAACACTGGCCCGAAGGGCTCACGCCCGGCCCGCGCGTCCTGATCGAGACGGGCGACCCCGGCGACGCCCAGGCCGCCCTGCTCGGCGTGCCGCTGCCGCCCGGCACGCACCTGAGCGTCGTGCCGCGCAATGGCCCCAGTGGCGAGGCCCTGACCCGCGCCGCCCTGAGCCTCGACCTGCACCTGCGCGCCGCGTGGGGCGCCCTGGACGCCCCGCACGCCCTGGAACTGCGCCGCGCCCTGCGCGCCCAGTACGACCTGAGCCCCACCCAGTGCCGCGTCAGCGGGTACTGGACCCCCTGACACCCACCCAAGGAGAATCCACATGCGACCCACCCACACCACCCTGACCCGCGCCGCCCTGACCCTCAGCCTGCTCCTGGCCGCCCCCGGCGCCCACGCGGCCACCATCCGCGGCGCCGACGGCGTGAGCGTCAGCGTCAGCAACCCGCGCCGCGTCGTCGCGCTGAACGCCACCACCGTCGAACTCATCTACCGGCTGGGCAAGCAGGGCACCATCGTCGGCACCGACGTCACCGGCACGTACCCGCCCAACCGGATCCCCAGCGTCGGCCACTGGGCGCAGCTGCCCGCCGAGGGCATCATCGCGCTGAAACCCGACCTGGTGATCGGCACCGCCGACAACCTCGCCATGCCCGCCAACCAGAAGGTCACGCAGCAGCTGCGCGCCGCCGGCGTGAAGGTCCTCGTGCTGCCCGCCAGCGACACCGGCGGCCTGGACGGCGTCCGCACCCGCCTGAACATCCTGGCGGACGTGTACGGCGTGCCCGGCGCCGCGCTGGCCCTGAGCCGCTCGTTCGACACCACCCTGAAGGCCGCGCAGGCCAACCGCCCGAAGGTCACGCCGCGCGTGCTGTTCCTGTACGCCCACGGGCCCGGCGACGCCAGCATCTACGGCACCGACGGCGGCGCCGACGACCTGATCACCCTCGCCGGGGGCCGTAACGTCGCCCCGTTCCGCGACACCAGACCCCTGACCGCCGAGGCGCTCGTCGCGCTGAACCCCGACGCGATCATCCTGCTCGAACGCGGCCTGGACGCCCTGGGCGGCATCGAGGGCGCCCTGAAGCTGCCGGGCGTCATGCAGACGAACGCCGGACGGCAGCGCCGCGTGTACGCCGTGGACAACTCCATCCGCTGGATCGGGCCGCGCCTGCCGGAATTCGCCCTGAACCTCGCCCGCCAGTGGAACGCCGACTTCCGCTGACCCGCCGGGGCCGCGCCGCCCGCCCCGGCGCGGCCCTCACCCTGACGGTCCTGACCGGCCTGCTGGCGGGCGCGGTGATCCTCGCGGTCGGCCGCGGCGCCCTGCCCATCAGCCCCGCACAGGTCCTGAGTATCCTGCTCGCCCCGCTGGGCGCCGCGCCGCTCGCCCCGTTCGACGAGCAGCAGGCGGCCGTGCTGTGGGTCATCCGCCTGCCGCGCGTCCTGCTGGGCGCCCTGGTCGGCGCGGGGCTGGCCGTGGCGGGCGCGGCGCTGCAGGGCCTGTTTCGCAACCCGCTGGCCGACCCGGGCCTGATGGGCATCACCAGCGGCGCCGCGCTGGCGGCCGCGCTGAGCGTCGTGCTGGGCCTCAACACCCTGGGCACCTACTCGCTGCCCGCCGCGGCCTTCGCCGGGTCGCTGATCGCCACGGCGCTCGTGTCGCTGCTCGCGCAGGACCGCGGGCGCGTGAACGTCACCACCATGCTCCTCGCGGGCATCGCCATCAACGCCCTGTGCAGCGCCGGGACCGGCCTGATGACGTTCCTGGCCACCGACGAGCAGCTGCGCACCCTCACCTTCTGGAACCTCGGGTCGCTGGGCGGCGCCACCTGGCCGACCGTCCTGAGTGCCCTGCCGCTGATCCTGCTGGGCACCGTGGGTCTGCCGCTGACCGCGCGCGCCCTGAACGCCCTGACGCTCGGCGAGCACGGCGCGGCGCACCTGGGCGTCCCCGTCACCCGCGTGAAGTGGCTGATCATCAGCCTGGTCGCCCTGAGCGTCGGCGCGGGCGTCGCCGTGGCGGGCAGCATCGGCTTCATCGGCCTGGTCGTCCCGCACCTGCTGCGCCTCCTGACCGGCCCGAACCACGCCACGCTGCTGCCCGCCTCCGCGCTGCTCGGCGCGACCCTGCTGATCCTCGCGGACCTCCTGGCCCGCACCGTCGCCGCGCCCGCCGAGGTACCCATCGGGATCCTCACGGCGCTGCTCGGCGCGCCGTTCTTCCTGTACCTGCTGCGCCAGCGCCGCGCGGAGGGCGCGTGACCCCGCACGAATCCCTGATCGAGGTGACGGCCCTGACGCACACCGTGCAGGGACGGCAGCTGCTGCGGGACGTGCATCTGACCCTGCGGCGCGGCGAACTGCTCGCCGTGCTGGGCCGCAACGGCGCGGGCAAGAGCACCCTGCTGCGGCACCTGACCGGCGAACTCGGCCGGCGCGGCGTGAGCGTCCTAGGCGGCCCCGCCCACCGCCCCGGCACCGAACTGGCCCGCCACCGCGCCGCGCTGCCCCAGCACACACCCGCCCCGTTCGCGTTCAGCGTGCTGGACATCGTCCTGCTGGGCCGCATTCCGCACGGCCCGCGCGACACGCCCCACGACCGCGACGTCGCCCGCGCCTGCCTGGACCGCGTGGGCCTGCGCGGCGCGGAAGGCCGCGACATCCAGACGCTCAGCGGCGGCGAGCAGCAGCGCGTGCACCTCGCCCGGACGCTGGCGCAGCTGCACGGCACGCCCGGCGACCGGGTCCTGCTGCTCGACGAGCCCACCGCCAGCCTCGACCTCGCCCACCAGCACGCCACGCTGCGCCTCGCCCGCGACCTGTGCGCGGAAGGGGTCGGCGTACTGGCCGTCCTGCACGACCTGAACCTCGCCGCGCAGTACGCCGACCGGGTGCTTCTGCTCGACGGCGGTCAGGTGCTGACCTGCGCCCCGCCCGACATCGCGCTGACCAGCGGGCACATCCGCGCCGCGTACGGGCACGACGTGCTCGTCACCCGCCACCCCTGCCTGAACTGCCCGCTGATCGTCAGCGCGGGCTGATCTCCCCGTCCGTTGCGGACGTCCGCCCCCTATTGAGTGGGCTGGCGACGGTTTGAACAGCGGGTGGCGAGAGGGGGCGTCGCCCACCGCCGGGGTGCCCCCCACTGCCCGGACCTGTCGGGGCCGGTAAGGGCCGTGCCGATGCGGAGGTCCCGGAGACCCGTCTGCTCCGGAACCTCCGTGGGGGTGGCCTCAGGGCTGCTCGTTCGTTTCGGTGATGATGGGCTGCACGTCGTCGCTCACGACATCCAGGCGCGGCAGGATGCGAACGGCCTGCGCGTCGGTGGTGCTGTTGTTCGGATCCACGTAACTGAAGGTCGGGCGGATGTTCGCCCAGTCATTGTAGTCGCTCAGGTAATACTGCCCGGTCGAGATGAATCCGTCGTAATCCACGTCGGCCCGGAGGCTGGTCTGCTGGTACCCGTCACGGTTCCAGTCGATCCAGGCGGCGCCGCGGTTGATGCCTGACGTTTCATTGATGGAGCCCTCGTCCATCTTTCCGCCCTGCCCGTACGAGTAATCCATCTTGAACGAGGTCGAGCACGGGTTGTTGTACGTCAGCTGGGAGCAGGCCGTGTAGCGGTACTGAGAGCGCTGCCACAGGGTGCTGGCCGTGTCGTCCAGTCCGGCCAGCGTGTAGAGGTAGTTCATGATGGAGTAGTAGTTGGGTTTGTTGTTGTAGTCCTCGAATCCCCCGTGCCGCAGGCCCAGGGTGTGACCGAACTCGTGCATGATAGTTGAGCCCTGCTGGTTGGCGACTTGCGTCAGGCTGCTGGCACTCCAGCCGCCCATGGTGACCACGAAGTCGTTGCCATTGATCTCGGCGACGCCGCTGCTGCCGTTGCTGCCGTTGGCCTGCTGCGAGTTCCCGATCAGCCCGTACCGGAACAGATTCAGGCGGTTCGTGGCGAAGTTCTTCACCGAGCCGGTGCTGCTGTACTTGTACGCCAGGATGCCGTAACAGCTGCTGGTGTTCCAGCCGACGCTGATACAGCTGCCGTAATTCACCTGATTGCCCCCACCCAGGTTGTAGTTGGCGGGCGAGAACGTCGAGCTGAAGGCCGCGCCGGCGTCCACGTGCAGGGCGTAGCCGGCGCGTGTGAAGGCGGCCACCATCTTGTCGATCCCGGCGCGTTGCGGCCGGATGAAGTTCGACGTGGAGTTCATCCAGTCCAGTTCCAGGAAGAGGTCCCGCTGGTTTGGCCGCGCGCCCAGGTTGTACACGTACACGCCGCCGTAGGCGCTGGAGTTCGCGGTCTCGTAGCTGTCGGGAATGCCGTCGTTGTCGGTGTCGCCGGTCGCCTGCGCGTTCAGGCCGCTGGCCTGGAGTCCACCTCCGTCGTTGTTCAGGGCGCCGGGGCTGGGGAGTGCGTTCTGTTCCCAGTTCTGTGCGCTGGCGCTGGCCTGCCCGAGTGCAGCCGTGCGGCCCGGCTGCCGCGTGATGGAACTCAGCTGGGTAGAGGGCGCAGCCTGAACGCCCAGAGTTCCGCCCGAGCTGGCATTCAGCCCTGGGGCGAAACGCACGGTGTCGTGCACCTGGGTGCCCTGCATCAGGCTGATCTCGCCGCGGTCCGTCCAGGCGGGCACCTGCGTACCGCTGGACACGAACACGATCTCGCTGTTGTCGGTGGCGTTCGCGTCGAGTCGCGCGGTGACGATCAGGTACCGCCCGGCGGCCAGGGTCTGCCGGGGAAGCGGGAAGGTCGCCTGACTGGTCTGGCCGCTGGCGTCGCGGGATGGGGCGCGCAGCTGGTTGACGTGACCCCAATTGGTCGGCCCACTCCGAATGAGACAAGATCGTCTCCAGGGAGGGGTCATGAAGCACAAGCAGTACAGCGAAAACGAGATCCTTGATGTCTTAGCCCAAGTTGAGGCAGGCACCGCGGTCGGTGACGTCGCTCGGTTGTCCGGGGTCTCCAAGGCCACCATTCACCGTTGGCAGGCACGGTATGGGGGCATGACCAAGGACGACGCGAAGCGCGTCCGTCAGCTGGAAGAAGAAATCCGCCGCCTGAAGAAGCTGGTCGCGGATCTGGCGCTCGACAATAGCATCTTGAAGGAGGTGGTTGGCAGAAAGTGGTGAATCCCGACCAGTCGTCGCAGGCCCAGACGCCCGTCAAACGACGGGTCATCCGGGAAGTGCGGCAGCTGTTCGGGATCAGTGAGCGGCGAGCCTGCCGTGTCCTGGGTTTTCATCGTTCTACACAGCGTCATTGCAGTACGAGAGATGACCGTGACCTAGTGGATGACCACAGGCATGAGAATAGCTATTCATTGACGTGGTAGTGGCGTTTGAGCTTATCCCGTGCCGCGGATATCGAGAACTGCCCATTCGCCCGCACCGACCGCGCATTGCGGTCGGTTTCCCACGCCAGCAATTCCGCTTCGACTGCGTCCACACTGGCCAAGCGCTGCCCTAAAGTGCGTCTGAAAAACGTGCTGGCGCAGGTTTTCCTAGAGCCATCATGCGTGCACGGTAGAGGTCGGAGGTGGGGCACCCGTGACCCGAGCTGCGTATCCAAACGATCTAACCGACTCCGAGTGGAACGTACTTTTTCCCCTTCTACCTCAAGCATCACCCATGGGTCGTCCACGGAAGTGGTCGCCCCGAGAGATCCTGGACGGGATCTTCTACGTGCTGCGAGGAGGGATTGCCTGGCGGTCGATGCCGCACGACCTTCCGCCCTGGCAGACGATCTATCACTACCACCGTCTGTGGAGACTGCGGGGCGTCTGGGAAGCACTTCACACGGTTCTTCGGGAGCTGATCCGCCAGCGTGAGGGTCGCGCAGCGACCCCCAGTGCCGCGATCATCGACAGCCAATCCGTGAAAACGACCGAAGCCGGTGGACCTCGCGGCTATGACGGGGGCAAGAAAGTCAGTGGCCGCAAGCGTCACCTCCTCGTCGACACCCTGGGTCTGGTCATGGCGATCAAGGTGCACGAGGCCGATATCCAGGACCGCACTGGTGCGGTCCTCCTGCTGCGCGACCTGCCCAACGTGTTCCCACGCATGAAGCACGTGTGGGCAGATGCGGGGTACACCGGCAAGCTGGCGAGCGACATCAGGACCCATCTGGGCTGGACCTTGGAGATCGTCAAGCATCCCTGGTCTGGATGGCAGGGGACCTGGGCACCAAAGGATGCACCTCCACGTGTCGTGGAGGTGCCGAAAGGATTCGTGGTGCTGAAGCGCCGCTGGGTGGTGGAGCGAACATTCGCCTGGTTGGGAAAATCGCGGCGGATGGCCAAGGATTACGAGGCGCTGGTGGAAACCGCAGAGAATTTGGTCGATGAGGTCATGATCCGGCTGATGGTGCGTCGACTCGCCAAACCCTCGCCCTAACCCTTTTCAGACGCACTTTAGGTGATCACAGGACGCGCAGGCCCGTCCGCTCCCACCGCACCGCTGAACCCCTTCACGATCAGCCACACGGCCAGCACCATCTCATAGACCGCGACGGGCAACGCCAGCAGCACGGCCGCCGGAGACAGGGGCACGAGCACACCGAACAGGGTCAGGAGCGCAGCGCCGATCACCAGCACAGCGCCGGTCATGCCCAGGGCCGACAGCCACCGAGGAACGAGGCGAGAGGTGTACAACAGCACACCACAGAGGAGCGTGTTCAGGCCCAACACCACATTCGGTCCCAGCAGGAACGTCCACTCACGCGCCGCCAGCAACAGTTGATTCACCACCCGGCGGTCGCCTGGGACTTCGGTCACGCCCACGTTCACGCTCAGCAGGGTCAGCACACTCAGCACCCCCATGACGATCAACGCTGCTTCCAGTAACCGGAGAGCCACGTACCCCAGCGCCAGACCTTCATGCTGACGCTTGAGGTACGGAAACAGCAGGGTCGCGGTACCCACGGCCGCACACGCCAGAACCAGTTCCGCCAGAACGCCGAGTTTCACCCGCAGCACGTGGTCAGGGACAGCGAAGAACAGGTCTGGGTCTGCCAGCATCGGGGCATACAGCACGACACCGATCACGGCGGCCACCGACGCCAGGATGAACAGGACGCCCACCACCCGGAGGTTCAATAGTTCTGACTTCATGATCTACTCCTTTCAGGCAACAGCGGACGAAAACAGCCCGGGACGCTGCGCCAATGTCCCGCTGGCCGAACAGATGTCACCTCAGCACCACCTGTCGCGTTCAGCATGGCCACCCGGCCACCCGCACTCCAGGCACACCAATGACCTTTTGTTGCCTATCCATCACGAGGAGCACTGTGTTGCCCACGCCCAGCAGGCTTGATCCCCGAATCAGACGCACACAGCAGGCTCTGCACGAAGCTCTCGAGGCCCTGCTGCGAGAACAGGGGTACGCGGTCACCACCGTCAGTGACATCACGACCCGAGCGGGCATCAACCGCGCCACGTTCTACGCCCATTACAGCGATAAGGGTGAACTCTTTGAACAGGTGGTCGCCCGCCACTTCGCTGAAGTGCTGCGCACCTACGGACCCGGGCAGTCCGGCATCAGCAGGGCACAGATCGAGGACCTGTTGCGGGCGCTCTGCGTCTTCATGGCACAGGTCCATGCGGACAGTCAGGATCAGCCGTGCGAAATGGGCGCACATGTGGAGCGTCAGGTGCAGGCCCAGCTCACGGCGTGGTTGATCGAAGCCCTGCATCCCAGGGCGCAGCGTGCCAATTCCAGGATTATTTCCAGGGAACTGGTCGCCACCCTGATGGCCCACAGCCTGTTCACTGCGGCCAATGCCTGGGGCCGGAGCTCCACGGTGGCCCTGGAACCCTACCTGTCTGAGGTGATGGTCTTCATCGGTGCGGGACTTCAGGCCACCGGATATGAGCCCTGACATCCGTGCGACAGCGCTTGTGTTCCCTGGAATGAGGACACGGCCGGTGGTGGTCTCCCAGAGGCTGAACGGCGTGATGGACAGCCGGGTGAAAGCATCCAGCATGGGGGGTAGTCCTCCGTGACGAACGACACGGAGGGCAACTCCCGGCGGATGCCTTCGCGTTGTTCACTGCTTGGATCGACGCTGACCTGTCCCCTTCAGGTGGGAGGCCGGCACACTCCCTCTCTGATCCACCGCAGCTCACCTCATGTCCAACAGATTGTGCGCTGTGGTGAGAGCGATCGGGCCGGTGTCGATGACGGGTGGCAGCGAGCGGACGGGAGCGCCGCACCGGTCGGAGGTGCTGGCGATGGGGTTGTGGGCGACCGAATCGAGCATCTTCATGGCCAGTGGCTCATCTGCCCGGTGCTTCGGGCGATGGTCGCGTCCATCTCGCCCTTGTCGAGGATGTCGGGGGCCGGGTCGGACCTGGCATCAGCCTGGCCGCGCAGCCCCACGGCGGACGCGCAGGTCATGGCTTTCCGGCGGGCCGCGGATGATGCGTTCGGTGGTCGCCGAGCTGTCCGCGACGAGATGCTGGAAGGGACTCGTCTTGCCCGGCGGGTGCGGTCGGCTGGCCTGTGACGAAAACCCTGGGCCGGGAACTGGTTGGCATTCACGCCTGCTGGTTCTCCCCGCAGTCCGTGCCGGGGTTCAGCTGGCACGCGCTGCAGGTGCACCTGCAGCGCGTGCTGATGGTGGCGCTGGGAGCGCTGCACGTCACAGTGTCCACCTGACCCTGCAGCGGCGGGTCGTCTGGACGGGCTGGCCCGACCAGAATGATACCGGGCGTGCCACGAGCTTCCGGGACAACGCGTCGTAAATCACTTTACAAAACAAAGCATACGTTCTATGGTGTCGGGCATGTCCGACCTCACTCCCCTCTTCGAGCCCTACACCTTCCGCAGCGGCGTGCAGGTCCGCAACCGCCTCGCCCTGGCCCCCATGACCACCACCTCCGCCAATCCGGACGACAGTGTCTCGGCTGCGGAACTCGATTACGTCGCCCGCCGCTCCGGCGGCGTGGGCCTGGCCATCACGGCCGTCGCGTACGTCACGCCCGGCGGCAAGGGCTTCCCCGGCCAGTTCGGCGCCGAGCACGACGGCCGCCTGGACAGCCTCCGGGCCCTGGCCACCCGCATCCGGTCCGGCGGGGCCCACGCCGTCCTGCAGATCTTCCACGCCGGCCACAACTCGCCCCCCGAACTCGTCGGCGGGGACGTCACCTCCGCCAGCGACGTGCCCTCCCCCCAGCCCGGCCGCACGCACGTACCCGTCCGCGCCCTGAGCCGCGACGAGGTGCGCGGCGTCATCGCCGACTTCGGCCGCGCCACCCGCCGCGCCATCGACGCCGGATTCGACGGCGTCGAGATCCACGGCGCGAACGGCTACCTGATCCAGCAGTTCGTCTCCGCGCACAGCAACCGCCGCGACGACGAGTGGGGGGGCACGCCCGAGAAACGCCTCGCGTTCCCCCTGGCCGTCATCGAGGAAGTGCAGCGCGTCGCGGCGCAGGCCACCACGCCCTTCCTGATCGGCTACCGCTTCTCCCCTGAGGAACCGCACGAGCAGGGCCTCACCATGCACGACACCTTCGCGCTGTTGGACGCCCTGCGCGAGCGGAATCTCGACTACGTCCACGTGTCCCTGCAGGATTACGCGGGCAGCCCCCGCCGCGGCGGAGATCCTGACCGCAGCCGCCTCCAGCAGATTGCCGAGCGCCTCGGCGACACGCCCCTGATCGGCGTGGGAAACATCTGGACGCCGCAGGACGCCGCCCGCGCCCTCGAACTCGGCGCCACCTTCGTCGCCCTGGGCCGCGCCCTGCTGCTCGAACCCGAATGGGTGCAGAAAGTCCAGGCCGGGCGCACTGACCTGCGCGGCACCTTCAGCCCGGCCGACCGCGAGGCCCTGACGCTGCCGGAACCCATGTGGGGCCTGCTGACGAACGTCATGCTCAAAGATCGCCTCACGCCCGACCTCGTGTCCAGCTGATCATGCCCGGCTGACCATCTGGACGCCGGGTGCCGCTGCAATCGGAGGCCACGCTCTGTGGCCGCCCCCGGTGCTTGCCCGGCGGTCCGGGTCCACCTGGAACGGAGGTCAGGACGGCGTCCGCCCGGAGCTCTGATGGCCGTCACAACACCCGGTTCAGTCCCGCGCAGACGCTACCCTGAGGGCATGGCGACCCTCGTGATTGTCGAAAGTCCCGCGAAGGCCCGCAAGATCGCGGGTCTGCTCGGGGCCGGGTTCGTGGTGCGCGCCTCGCTGGGGCACGTGCGGGACCTGCCCGGCTCGAAGATGGAGATTCCCGAACGGTACCGCGCCGAACCCTGGGCGCACCTGGGTGTCAACCCGGAGACGTTCGCGCCGATCTACGTCGTGCCGGCCAGCAAGCGCAGCACGGTCAAGGAACTGCGGCAGCTGGCCGGAGCGGCGGACCGGATCCTGTTCGCGTCCGACATGGACCGCGAGGGGGAAGCCATCTCGTATCACCTCAGCCGCCTGCTGAACGTCGAGCAGCCCACGCGGATGGTGTTCACGGAAATCACGCGGGAGGCCCTGCAGGCCGCGCTGCAGTCCACCCGGCCGCTGGACCTGAACCTCGTCGCTGCGCAGGAGGCCCGCCGGGTCATCGACCGCCTCGTGGGGTACGAGGTGAGCCCGCTGCTGTGGAGCAGCGTGGGCGGCAAGCTCAGCGCGGGGCGCGTGCAGAGCGCGGCGCTGATGCTGCTCGCGCAGCGGGAGATGGCCCGCATGCGCTTCCGACCCGCGACGTTCTGGTCGGTTCGCGCGGACGTCCTGACCCGCCCGAAGTTCACGGCGACCGTCACGCACGTGCGCAGCAGCGAGCACCCGCAGGGGCTGCCCATCGCGCGGGCGGGTGACTACACGCCAGGCGGCGTCCTGAAACCCGGCACGCAGGTGCTGGAGATGACGGGCGAGCAGGTCCGCGCCCTGAGCGCCTACCTGGACGGGCGGGAGGCGACCGTCACTGCCGTGGACGTCACCGAGACCCGCACGCGCCCCGCCCCGCCCTTCATCACGAGCACGCTGCAGCAGGCGGGCGGGCGACTGAACCTCAGCGCGAAGGGGGTCATGGACGCCGCCCAGCGCCTGTACGAGGGGGGCCTGATCACGTACATGCGGACCGACTCCCCGGCGCTGTCCGACGAGGCCCTGACCGAGGCTCGACGCGAGGCCACGCGCCTGTTCGGACCGGCCGCCGTGCCCGCGCAGCCCCGGCAGTACGCGACCCGTAACCCCAACGCGCAGGAGGCGCACGAGGCGATCCGCCCCGCCGGGACGAGCTGGCGCGCCCCCGCTGCGACCGGCTTGAGCGGCGCCGATCTGGACGTGTACACCCTGATCTACCAGCGCACGGTGGCGTCCCAGATGCTGGACGCCGTGTTCGACAAGACGGTCGTGACCCTGACCTGCGGCGCGGCCACCCTGGGCGCGCAGGGCCGCGTCCTGAAAGAGGCTGGCTTCCTGCATCTCCTTCAGGAGGACGACGGCGAGACGGACGATCAGCGCCTCCCGGCCCTGCAGGCGGGACAGCGGGTGCCCCTGAAAGCCCGCGCGCCCGAGGGGAAGAAGACGTCCGCCCCGACCCGCTTCACCGAGGCGACGCTCGTGCAGGCCATGGAGAAGGCCGGGATCGGGCGGCCCAGCACGTACGCGCAGACGCTGAGCACCCTGCAGACCCGGGCGTACGTGCGCCTGACAGGCCGGCACCTGGCCGTGACGGCCGTGGGGCTGCTGGTCACCACCTACCTGGCGCGGCAGGTGCCGGACGTCATGCAGAACGACTTCACTGCCACCATGGAAGCCGGACTGGATGACGTGGCGGCCGGAACGAGCACGCGCGTGGCGTACCTGACCCGCTTCTGGACGCAGGGTCTGGCGCCCACCATTCGCCGGGCGTCCCGCGAGGCGCCCAGCCTGCCCCTCCCGCACCTGAACGGCACGCGCCTGCGCGCGACCGCGGGCGGCGCGCAGCTGGTGCGGGAGGGGCAGAGCGCGCCGCTGCCCGACGAGGTCATCCCCGCCGACCTGGACGAGGCGCAGGCGGACGCCGTCCTGCAGGGGACCTGGACCGCGAAGAAATCCCGGGCGGGCCGGGCCGCCAGAGCTGAGGCCACACCACCGGGCACCGTAAGCAGTCGGCCGGCCCGGAAGTCCACCCGGTCCAGCGCGAAGCCGCGCCGCTCGTAGGGCGGGCTGCCGGGTGGCCCGCTGAACCGACCCTGACCGCACCGTGGTGCACACAGCGGTTTCCAGGTGTGTTGAGGGGCTCCCAGCACACCTGAAACGAGCGGAGCGAAAAGCCGTCAACATCAGTGGTCGGAAGTGGAATTGAAGGGCGTGCCCTTGGCCCTTCAACGGAACTGGAAACGGCGGTCAGGGTGTCGGGGCGAGCCGTTCCTCGATCCTGCCGAGGTGGGCGCTCTGCTCGCGGAAGGTGTCCCGCGCGTCCCGCCAGGCGGGATCATGGGGGTCCAGGGCGCTGCGCAGGTACGCGCCGCTGAGCCGTGCGATCGCGGCCACCCGGTCGGGTTGCTCGTCGGTCGTCTCGCGGGACTCGTAGCCGGGAATGCCGCCCAGGGAATGCTGCGCCCCGGTCAGCGTCAGCAGGGCTTTCGGGCCGGAGCTCAGGTGGTAGGCGTCGGTGACCCAGCGGGCCCCCCGGACGCTCAGGCGGGCTTCGTCCTGATCACCAGCGACGATGAGGGCAGGAGCGTGCAGACTGGAGAAATCCTGATTCAGGAACGGGTAGTGCTGCGCGGCGTGGGTGGTCAGGGCTGATCCGCCGAGGCCGGGCGCGGCGAGCAGCACGCCGGCGCGTATGCGGGGGTCGCGCGTCCCGTCGTCTGGACCGCGAGGCAGGGTGGTGGGCCGCGCGCCGAGGAGTTTGCTGACGGTCTCCCCACCCCACGAGTGGCCGGCGGCCGCGACGCGTGTAGGGTCCAGGCGTCCGCTGACGTGGGGAAGAGTCTCGGTCAGTTCGCCGAGGTGATCGAGGATCCGCTGAAGGTCCAGAATCCGCTCACGCCAGATGCGCAGCGGACTGAGCGGTGGGCCCGGGTCCTGCCGGCTGTCGAGGTGGGTGGGTTGAATGACCGCGAATCCCTGCGCGGCCCAGCGGTCGGTCAGTGGGCCGTAGGCGTGGAGGGACGAGCCGTTGCCGTGCGAGAAGAGCAGGATGGGCAGCCGGTCTCCGGAGAGGGGCACGCTGAGCTTGACGTGCAGCGGGCGGGGGCGGCCGGGCGCAGTGACCAGCAGGGGAGCGGTGGTGTGCACCGGCGCGGTGGGCGCGGTCATGGGGTCTCCTGTGGGCGGCGTCGCGCCGCTCCGATGAGGTGGGTCGCTGTGTGGGGTCGTGGCTGCAAATACGGTAGGCTATTAAGCGGAACCGTGTTCCGGAAATATATGGAGCAGCGCTCCGCTTTGTCAATTCGCCTTTCCCAGGACCAGTCATGCCCGAACCCCGCCCCACCCGCCGACGCGCCGACGCCCAGCGCAACGCCCTGACCATCATCCAGGCCGCCGCCGACCTGTTCGCCCAGCGCGGCATCGACGTACCCGTCCGGGACGTCGCCCAGCACGCCGGAGTCGGCATGGGCACCCTCTACCGCCACTACCCGACGCGGGCCGACCTGGTCGTCGCCGTGTATCAGCACCAGGTGGACATCTGCGCCGCCGCCGGCCCCACCCTTCTCGCCCAGGCCCCGTCCCCTTTCACCGCTCTGCGCGAGTGGACTGACCTCTTCACCGGTTTCCTCGCCACCAAACACGGCCTCGCCGCCGCCCTGCAGGGCGACCCCGCCACCTCCGAGGCCCTGCACCGATCCTTCCTTGACCGCCTGCTGCCCGTCTGCGACGACCTCCTGCGGGCAGCCACAGCCTCGGGTGAGATCCGCACGCCCATCACGGCCTTCTCCCTGATGCGAGCCACCGGCAACCTCTGCATCGGGGCCGGTCAGGACACCCGCTACGACGCCCGCGCCGCCGCTCAACTGCTGCTCAGCGGCCTGACCGTGCCTGCCCGGCTGCCGGACCCGTCGGCGCAGGCAGTCCTTCCCTCACGGCAGCGGACGACGCCACCGGCGGCAGGGTCTCCGGACGATCCCGCGTGACCGCGCCCCGCCGACCGTCAGGATCCGACCACAGACACTGACTGCAGAATTCAGAGGTACTGAAGGGTTGACTCAATCTCTCCGAATCGAGCGGACTCGAAGAGCTGCGCCGCAGAGCGAGCACCTGACAACATCAGCGGTTGGGAGTGGAATTGAAGGGCGTGATGTTGTCCCCCCAACGGAACTGGAAACCGCTGTCAGAGGTCTCAAGGGTCGCTCTCAAGATCTCTGGACTCTTCTGTCAACCGATTGGGCGCACGGCTCTGCGCGGCAGAGCGGGCCACCAACAAGGCAGCAGGGAGACGTGGAGCCCTGGGACGGGCTGCAGGCTCCAGGGTGGACCTGAACACCGCTGTGGATCGATCGGTCCGGGATCGCCGTCACCGCAGGACCTGGACGGTCGCCTCCCCGCCAGTGGGGCTGCTCGGGCAGGCCGCGTGTGCTCTGGATCACCGCACGGGCCGCTCTGCCTGCAGCCATTCCGTCGACGGTCGGAAACCGGCGCGCGACAGGAGGGTGTCGCAGTCCCGCCTGTGCGCCGGCAGGTTCGCCGTCACGCGGGACAACTGAGCTACCTCGCTCGCGGCGGCGAGCAGCGACGCCGCCACGCCACGTCGCTGCCACGCGGGCGACACGCTGACCCATGAACACTCGCCATGGCGCGCAGTGTCCCAGACATGCAGGCACAGGCAGCCCACCACGTCGCCGGCCGCTGCCTGCGCCAGCCAGAGGAGATCTGGACGGTCGAGGCCGAAATTCAGGACGTCGCGCCGGAACGCGTCGCGCGTGAATGCCGGAAGGTTCAGCTCCTTCCGGCCCTGATTGAGGGCGGCGCGCAGGGCCTCCTGACGGTCAGGATCAGACCCGACCCTCTGGAAGCTGATGCCGGCCGGGGGAGTGGCCAGCCCAGGCCCCCAGTACGTCCATTCGGTGCTGATCAGGCGAAGTTCGAAGCCCTGCTGTTCCAGCCAGTCGCTCCGCGTGTCACCCGCCCGGAGTGTCAGGGTCCACCGTTCGGCGCCGTGTGCTGCCGCCCACTGGCCCGCGTGCTCAAGGAGGGCCGCGCCTGCCGTACCCAGAGCATCTTCCGGGGCGATCAGTTCGAGCAGGAAGGATCCAGGGGACTGCGGATAGGTTTCCACTAGGGCGACCTCGCAACCGCCGTCCAGTGCGAAGCGGACGAGGAACGGTTGATCTGATGGTCGCAGCTGCCAGTCACGCGCGACGTCGTCAGTGGTCAGGGGCGCATCGGGATACTGCGCCGTGGTCAGGCGTGCCAGCGCCTCACAATCCCGCGTGCTCCCCGTCCAGTCTCGCCAGGTCATGTCTGCCACCGTATCAACGCCGGGTGGTGACGGCAACGCGAGATGACCGGAGCTGGCGAGGCGACCGGTCAGTGAGGAGACCGTTCTCCTGTGGGGCCAACGGCACGCTCCAGGGTGTACCCTCGGCCGCTGGTCTCGACGGAGACCCGCTGTGAGCACCTGAGAACG
Source organism: Deinococcus sedimenti (assembly GCF_014648135.1). Lineage (NCBI taxonomy): Bacteria > Thermotogati > Deinococcota > Deinococci > Deinococcales > Deinococcaceae > Deinococcus > Deinococcus sedimenti. The sequence goes on from NZ_BMQN01000025.1 coordinate 27,546, forward strand.
GCAGCGGGTGGAGCGGGGAGTTGAAGGGCGGCCTGTTCGCCCTTCAAGGGCACTGAACACCGCTGTCAATAGCGCTGAACCGCCTGGTCGGGCGCTCGCTTCAGCGGGTTGTTGTGGAGCAGGCGAACTCGGTACGCTGCGCCGCACGGCGAGAGACTGTCCCCAGACGGACCGCCAGGAGAGGAACGGCGTCAACCAGCAGGCAGCGCAAGGAGCTCCTGCCCCTCGTGGCGCTGCCTGCTGCTCTGCAGGGGGTGGTCAGGGTCGGTTCGGGCTGACGGGGATGATCGTGCTGAGCCTGAACTTCCCGGCGGTGATGTTCATCACGTACAGCCGGGCGGCCTTGCGGTCCCCGACGGAGTTGAAGCTGACGTTGCCGGACAGCAGGCCCGTGAAGCTGCCCTTGCGGATCGCGCTCTCCACCTGCGCGCGGCTGGGCACCTTGTTCCCGTTGGCCCGCACGGCGTTCAGCACGCCCTGCACGACCACCTTCGCCGCGTCGTACCCGAACGCCCCGAAGCCCTGCAACTCGTCCTTGTATGCGTTGCGGTAATTCATGGCGAAGACCTTCGCGGCGGGCAGGGCGCTCAGGGGCGCGGCCACCGTCGTGAAGTAGATGTTGTTCGCGTTCGCCTTGCCCACGATCACGGGCAGCTCGCCGCTGTCCAGACCGTCGCCGCCCACCACGGGCGTCTGCACGCCCGCTTCACGCAGCTGCTTGATGAACACGCCCACCTGGTTGTAGATCCCCCCGAAGTAGATCGCGTCGGGGTTCGCCAGTTTGATCTTCGCCACGATGCTCGAGAAGTCGCTCTTCTCTTCCGTGCCTTCGTTGGCGCTGACGGTCACGCCCTTGGCTTTCAGGGCCTTCTCGACTTCCTTGGCCAGACCTTCGCCGTAGGCGGTCTTGTCGTTCAGGACGTAGGCTTTCTTGGCTTTCAGGGTGCCGCTGATGAAGTTCGCGCCGGCGGGGCCCTGCGCGTCGTCGCGGGCGACGATGCGGTTCATGTTGCTCAGGCCGCGGTCGGTGAC
>NZ_BMQN01000026.1 GCF_014648135.1 Deinococcus sedimenti
CGGCTCCTCGGAATGCCGTTCTCAACTGCCAGCACGTCAGTTTCCCGAAGTGTCAGGTGCTGAGGCCTGATCCAGAACGTGGGCATCAAGTACGACCGCCTCTGGATGGACGGCCCACTCCTCAAGTTCGAAGGCGTGGTCGTGGCCACCACGCAGGGCCGGGACCTTCAGGCCGTGCTCGACGCCGGGGTGAAGGTCGGGATGAGCACCAACGTGCGTGGCAGCGCCCGGTACCTGCCGGCCAAGGAAGTGGACCCGGAATGGCCGGACCCGGAGGAAACCATTCAGGTCGTCAATGACGACGCGCGACTCATCACGATCGACGCCGTGATGGGGCCAGCTGACCTCGCCGGGGAGCTGAACGCGGCCGACAGCGTCAGGGAGGAGGATCACGTGAAAGACCTTGCGGAGCTGAAAGCGAAGTACCCCGCGCTGTACGACCAGGCCGTCGCAGCTGGGAAGCAGGAGGCCGGGGCGAACACCCTGGAAGATCAGCTGGCATCCGAACGCACCGCGCGTCTCGCCCTGGAAAAGAAGATCCAGGATGACGGGCGCAAGGCTATCGCTACGAAGGCCCTGACCGACGCCAACCTGCCCAAGCTGGGCAAGTCTGGGGACATCGATCTGGACGCCCGCTTCGAGAAGCGCGTCACGGACGCGGCCCTGCGCGCTGAGAACGAGGACGAAGCCCGTGCCGAAGTGGCGGCCCTGATCGCCGAGCGCAAGGTGAACACCGGCGCGGCGCAGGACGAGGCGAACAACCCCGGCCTGGACACCACGACTACCGTGCAGGACGGCAAGAAGACCACCGGCAAGAGCCGCAGCACGTTCAGCGCGGCCCGCCGCTCGTTCGGCCTGTAACCCCGGCCCTTCACCCTCACATCACCCCATAGGAGGGGCACACCATGGCGAAGAACCTCAACCGCACCGCGAAAGGCAACATCAGCCTCGCGATGCCCGTCCCCGCCGGCACCAAGAGCGGCGACGTCGTCCTGATCAACACCAAGGGCCTCAAGGGCTGGGCGCAGACCGACCGCGCCACGGCCGCCACCGTCGCGGACGGCACGGCTGCCCCTGGTCTCGCCGATGGGCAGGCCACCGTCGAGCTGATCGGCATCAGCACCAGCGTGAACCTGCCTGTCGCCGGGGCAGGCTCGGCAGGCGACAAGGTCTACAAGGTCGCGGCGGACGGCACGTACAGCGGCGTCGCCAGCGGCAACGCCCTGATCGGGTACGCCCTGGCCGACTGGACGGACGGCAAGGTCACGCCCGTCGGCCTCACCAACGCCTGACCGGCCCTCATCCCTTCACCGCCCGGCCTGAGCGCCGGGCTTCTTCATGCCCCAAGGAGGGCCATTCATGTCCAAGACCCTACTCCTGAAAATGCAGCTCGCCGAAGCCAAAGGCGAGATTCCCACCGGTACCGCGCAGGCCGCCACCGACGCCGTGATCGTCGAGGCGGGCACCCGCGCGTTCTACCAGGGCTACCACGGCGCGCAGAACGTGGCCGACGCGTACGCGGCCGTCCGCGCCGAGCGCGCCACGCTGAGTGACGCCCAGGTCGAAGCGCAGGTCGAGTCCCTCGCTGACGAGTTCATCGACAGCATTGGCCCGCTGATGGCCGCGCAGCGCCTCACCGACACGCACACCACCAGCGACCTGCCGCTGGCCCTGGCCAACCTGCGCCAGCGCACGCTGCTGCCCGCATACCAGGGGCCGATCAGCAACTGGCGCTCCTTCGCCCGTGTGATCACCGTGCCGGACTTCAAGACCATCCGCACGATGCGCCTCAGCGAGATGGGCGAACTGGCCCTGCGCCCCGAGAAGGAAGACGTCCAGTACGCCACCTTCAGCGAGGCAGAGGGCGGGTACCGCGTCGCGAACTACGAGAAGGCTCTCTCGTACACGTGGGAGATGAGCCAGAACGACGAGGTGGGCGTGTTCACGCGCGGCCTGGAAAGCCTGGGCCGCGGCGCCGGACGCACCGAAGCCATCGTGGTGTTCAAGGCCATCCTCGACGGCCTGAGCAGCGGGAAGATCACCGTGGCCGGGGACGGCTCTGGCGCGCCCACCATCGACACCATCAAGAAGCTGCGCGCCAAGTTCGCTGCCCGCACCTTCAAGGACGGGGACGGCAACGATCTGGAGTACGGCGTCGACATCACCGACATCATCTTCGGCACGGCCAACCGGGACGCGTTCAACCTGGCGAACACTCAGGAGTACGAGGACGCCCGCAGCGGCCGCACCCCGAACATCCTGCGCGGCGCTTTCACGCTGCACCTCGAGCGCCTGTGGAGCCGCGTGTTCGGTCAGGATTACGTGGCGTTCGACCGCATGGTCGACTGGCTGGAAGTGGCGTTCCTGGACGGCTTCGCAGGCGGACCGCTGACGTACACGGAGATGCCCACGACGCGCGAGTACCAGGATCAGGGCAGCTTCCGGAACCACAGCTTCGCGGTGAAGGTCGGTCACGTGCTGGGCGCCCGAGTCGTGGACCCGAACGGTGCCGTGCTCGTGCAGGGCAGCTGAGCGAGGGGGTGACCCATGGCCCTGAGCGCAGATGACCTGAAGCGGCTGCGGGTGCTGGTCACCCCCGCCGCCTGGGCCGCCCACGAAGCCCTGGACTCCACTGAGCAGGTGGATGCGGAGCTGGCCTTCGAGGTGCACGGCGACGTGCGGCTCGTGGCGGCCGACATCCTCGAAATGGTGTGCCTGAAGGCGCGCGGCGCGGCCCTCACAGCGCCCGGCAAGAAGCGCCTGAAGGTGGGCAAAATCGAGATCGAGAAGGCCGCCACCGGCACGGTCAGCGCCGCCAATGCGGACGCGTGGTGCACCCTGGCCGGACGCCTGCGCGATCAGGCCGCCGGGAGTGGCGTCCCCGGCCCGGCGCTGGTGGGCTGGGACGAATGTGAGGTGTGGCCATGACTGGCGTGCTGACCGCTGAGTTCCAGGCAGAGCGTCCCGAACTGGACGAGCTGTATGCCGAGCTCGGGCAGACCGTCGAGGTGTTCCGCGCGCAGGTGCGGCCCGCTGATCCTGGGGCACTCCCGCCTCCGGATCTGGACGAGTCCGGCATGCCCGTCACGCCACCCCCGGCCGATCCCACGCCCGCCACGCCCGGCGCCGGGGTCTCCCTGGGCAGCTGGCCGTGTGTGGCCTACCAGCTGGACGCGCAGGACCGCGCCACCATCGGCGGGGACACCGCGCTGCCGCTCTGGGAAGGGGTCATCCACTGGAGTGCCCCTCTGCACGAACCCGGTCTGATCCTCGTGATCAGTGGGGGAGAGCTGCCCAGCCCGGTCACCTTGAAGCCTATCGGGGACATCGTGGACGAGGGCACCCAGCGCGTCGCGTGGTCGTTCACGGCCCGCGCCACCGATGGGCGCAGCGCATGACTCGTCTGACGCTGCACCCGGATGCTGAGGAGCGGCTGCGTCGGTACCTGCAACCCGCGCTGGAAGTGATCGCTCAGGAGACCCTGACCTTCCTCCGGGAGAAGCTCAATCAGCCGGGTGAAGGCATCCACCACCCTGGCCTGCCCAACCCCAGCAGCAACCCCGGCGAGTACCCGGCCAAGCAGAGCGGCGCCCTGCTGGCCTGCCTCGGCAAAGAGCAGCTGGCTGACGGCGCCTGGGTCGTGGGCGCGCTGAACAGTGTCGCCCCCGTCCCACCCGAAGCTTGGGCGCTGGAATTCCCCGAGCCGCCCCGCTCCCCGATCAACCGCACCACTGATCACGGTGCCCGCCCCTGGCTCTCCAAGGCCCTGGGGGACACCGAGCTGCACAGCCGCCTCCGCGCGGCCCTGAACGCCCTGCAGTGAACTCCACTCACAGGAGGTGACCCGCTCTGACCCTCGATCAACTCCTCGCGCAGCTGGGCGTGGCCCTGGCCCGGGACGACACCGGCGCCGTGGCCAGCCACATGATCCCGGAGCCACTTCCACCCACCGGGACGATCTACGCCGTGACCAGCGACACCGGGGACAGCCTGGTCAGCCAGTTGCACGGCGCGCAGGAGCGGCAGCGCCTGGTGCTCGTGATGCTCTACGGCGCCCCGCCCACCGCTGCCGGGAAGACGCAACTCGACCTTCTCCTCGCGCACCTGAAGCGGCGCGCGGGCGAGGTGGACCGGCACCCCACCCTCAAGCTCCGCCGCGGCGGCGCCAGTCCCGCCGACGGGATGCCCACCCGCTTCGACGCCGCCACCCGCACGCACTACGCGGGGCAGCGGTTCGCCCTCACGTACCTGCAAGTCCACTAAGGAGAATCATCATGGCTCAAGGCGATCTACCCGCAACTCTGCCCGCCGATACCACCCCCAACGCCTACAGCGGCACCAAGCTCATGACGTATCTGCTGGCGGTCGGGGCGACGACCATCGTGCCGAATACCACGCTGACCAACACGACTGCTGTCGCCGCCAACGCCACCAGCATGACCATCAGCGCGCCCAGCAGCGTGGCCATCCCCAGTGGCACCGTGCTGACCTTCGGCACCACCCAGGTCACCACCACCGCCGCCGCGACCGTCACGAACGCCGGGACCGCTGTGGCCATCCAGGCCGCGCCGGCTGCTGTGGCTGCGAACACCACGGCGACGTACACCAACCTGCTGGAAGTGCCGATCGCGGAGGAGAGCAACCCTACCCTCACGGACCAGGAAGAAACCATCAACGTGCACGGCCGCATCACGCCCATCCGCGTGGTGAACGGGAAGGACATGACGGCCAGCATCAAGACGCTGGGCGGCATCGACGACCCCGTGGTCAAGCGCCTGATCACGAAGGGCATGAGCATCAGCCCGAACAACCGGGAGCGCATCCTGTGGCTGTACCCCGATGGCTTCGCGCTGCTCGCCACGGTGAACATCGGTGCGCCCACCCGGCAGGCTGCCGCCGGGAGCACCCAGCGTGTGATGGTCAGCGCGAACCTCTCGGGCGGCCTGTACTGGGCGAACCTGAACGACACCACGCCCGAGTGGAAGCCGGTCAACGGCAACTGAACCCCTGACGGGAGGTGAGTCATGCAAACCGAACCACTGATCGTGCTGGGGGAGCGTGGCCGCCTCCCCCAACTGGCCCTGCTGGGCTGCACCGTGTTCGAGGACCGCATCGAGGCGAAGGGGTTCATCCTGTACGCGCCTCTGAAGCGGGGCCGCACCCTGGCCCGCATGCAGAAAGCCACGCACGGCTGGACCGTACCGCGCGGCGCTCTGCTGGCCCGCGCCCCACGCCTCCCGGACCCGCAGGTCAGCCTGCACGCGGGCCTGACCCTCCCACTCGCCCGAAGGGGACGCTGAATGACGTACGACGATTTGAAGCAGCGCCACAACGAAAGAATGGCCGCCCCAGAGGCAGCCCTTGGGGAACCCAACCCCGACTTCACCGACCCCTTCGGACCCCTCAGCGTCCCGTACCTCGCGCCCAGCTGGCGGGAACTGGGCCTCGTGCGCAGCCTCGGCCAGCTGGAACTGGACACGCAAGCGCAGGTGATCTACACCCTGCTGGCGCGCCGCCTGCCGGACCTGACGTTCGACGAGTTCCTAGACCTGACCGCCCCGGAGCACTTCAGCCCCTGGTGGCAGGCCACCCGCGCGCCCATCCCACCGGATCAGGAGGGAGGCGATAGCGGCCCCCCTTCGACTGGGCGGGTGCCCTCGCGGCTCTCGCCCTGGCGTGCCCGGCTGTCCGGTGGATCGACGCCCCCCTCGACCGCGTCCAACATGCCCTCACCACCCTGACCGCCGGGGAGCAGCGCCAGTGGCAGCGGCAGGTCTGGGCGGGCGCGATCGCCTGGGGTGCAGAGCCGCCGAAGGACCTGAACGCGCGGATCCTCCCGGACTTCACGGACCGCACCCGCCCGGCCACGCTTCGGGCCGTGCCGTACCCGGTGCCGCGCGACGTGGCGGCCGGATTGAGTGCGGCCATGAGGGCAGGCCTACTCCAAGGCCCGGCGTGGACGTCTTGGCCTGCCGCACGAGACGGCCGCCCGCTCATTCAGGTGTGGGACGGCATCGCGCTGTCCGGCGGGTTGGAGTGAGGCAAACGAGCCGCCTGTGACAACATGGGCGGTTTAAGCTGCGGGAGTGAAACCAATCATCCTGTTGGCCGCCCTTCTCGCATCGGTGGCATTGGCAGACGTTCGTGTTCCAAACACAAAAGTTTCTTATCGCCTAGCGCTTGATCCAATGACTGATCGCAACGCAAGCATGGTTTTCATTGACGCTGCCGAAGATTCCTCTGGTCAGACCTACGTTGCATTCAAGTGTGATGCGGGTACGCCTTGGTTTGGACTGTACACGCGCACCCCTCTTTCAAGTCGGGTGGATGTGGAAATGGGATCTAGCCTTCCTATTTATTACAGGGTAGATAGCGACCCTATAGATAGTATCGATACATTTCCTAGGTATAGCGACAAGACTGGGCAGATAACCATATCGGAAGCTTTTCAGAGAGACAGCATGGCCATGCTTTACGCCTTTTTGTCCGCCAAAACTCGCGTGATGGTCCGCTTTAATCATTACACTGGCCGCCAGATTACTTATACTTTCCCTGCTGCGGGTTTTGGAAAGGCCTTCCAATCAATAAAGAGCTGTCGATAAGGTTCCCTTCAACAGTAAGCACACCGCCCCCAGTGGGCGGTTTTTCATTCCCCATTCAGGAGGTGACCCCCCATGACGAACCCCACCAGCCTCGGCAGCCTAGTTGTCTCTCCCGCGATCGACGACTCCCGCTTCTGGGCGGATTTTGCTCGCCTGCAGCAGCAGGTGGAACGCGAAGGTGTGAAGCTCCACGTGGATGACCGGGCCGCGCTGTCCGCCACGGACCGCGTCAAGAAGGACCTGGAAGCCCTGGGCAGCCTGACGGGCAAGCAGGCAGGCGAACAGGCCCGCGCCGCAAAGGTGCTGGGCGCTCAATATCAGGCCAGCGCGAAGGCCCTTCAGGAACAGAACGCGGCTGTCGTGGCTGGCTACCGCAGCCAGACCGCTGCGAGCCGGGCCGAGGTCGCCGCGGCCCAGGAACGTGCCGCGCGGATCCGGGAGCAGCAGGCTCAGATCCGGCTGACCTCCCAACTGGCCGCTCAGGCCCGCCGTGAGGAAGAGCAGCGCTACGCGGCCAGCATCAACGCCCTGAACAATGAGCAGCGGGCGTACCGCAATCTCTGGCAGTCCCGTCAGCTCAGTGACGATCAGGTCATCGAAGCCCAGCGCCGCATCCACGCTCAGGCACTCCTTCAAGCGCAGGCCGTAGACAAGCAGAGCGACGCCTACCGGCGGTTGACCCAGGTGGCTGCTGCCGCTCAGCGGACCATGGACAGCGCCCAGGGCATCAACACCCCGGGCGGGTTCTCTTCCGGCGTGCAGCAGGGCATCTTCTCGGCCCTGGGCAACCTCGGGCCGTTCGGGCAGCTGGCCGAGCAGCTGGCCGGCATCTACCAGCAGTACCGGGCCGCGCAGTCCGAGATGAAGGATGCCGGGCAGGACGTGGGCCGCGCCGCGGGTGAGGGCGTCACCGAAGGAATCAAGTCCCGCCAGGACGAGGTCAAGAAAGCCGGTGAGGCGACAGGCACTGCCGTCGAGAAGGGCCTGAAGGATGCCCTGGACATCCGCAGCCCCAGCCGCGTGCTGCGCCAGGTGGGGGTCTGGGGCGCTGACGGGCTCATTGATGGCCTGAAAGCCCGGTATGGAGAGGCGTTGCAGGCCGGTCGCAACCTCGCCATGCAGGTGCAGCGCGGGGCACAGAGCGTGAACCTGGGCAGCTCATTCGGCATCACAGGCGGCTCCGGGCTGGGATTTTTCAGCGGCGTGGGCAGCACGGCCAGCAGCGGCGGGTCCGGGGTGGCTCAGGCCGCTGCGAATACGAAAGACGCCGTCGACGCCCTGAACGACCTACCTGCCGCCGCGAAACAGGCGGAGCTCGGTGCGGCCGGGGTGGAGATCGCAGCCGAAGGGATGGGTGGCGCCGTCGAGACCGCCGCTGGGCATGTCGAGGCCCTCCGTGAAGCCCACCAGCAGGCCGATCCAGCAGCGCGCGCGACGGCACTGTCCGAGGCGCGTAACGCCATCGCGATCAGCGTCACGACGGCCGCCGTCGGCGCCCTCGCGTACGCCATGGTGACGGGCGCACAGAAGGCCGCCGAGTACGAGCAGGGACTCGCTGAAATCAGTCTCCTGACCGACAAGCTGCCCAGTCAGCTGGGCGACGTGGGCCTCGGCATCCTGAAAGTCGGCTCCGACGTTCACAAGAGCTTCGGTGAACTGAAGGAGGCGTACGAGGAGATCCTCGGGGCCAGCGTGAAGGGCACTGAGGATGATTCAGCTGCCCTGAGCTTCCTGGCCCGCAGCGCCAACCTGGCCAAAGCCACCCGCGAAGAGACGAAGGTGGCAGCGGACGCCCTGACCAGCCTGCTGAACGCGTACAGCCAAGACGCCACGCAGGCCGGGCGAGCCAGTGACCTGCTGTGGGCCAGCATCAGCGCCGGTAAGGTCAAACTGGGCGAGATTGCCAGCAGCCTGGGCGCAACGGCCGGTCAGGCCGCAGCACTCAACGTCCCCATGGATGAGCTCCTGGGCGCCATGGCGCTGCTCACCACGCGAGGCATCCCGGCCAGCACGGCCCTCGAGTACATCCGCAGCGCCCTGGCCAACGTTCAGAAGCCCAGCAAGGAAGCACGGGACCTCGCCAAGAGCCTGGGCATCGAATTCAGTGCCACCAGCCTCAAGAGCATGGGTCTGGTCAAGTTCCTCGATCAGCTGGGACGTGGCGTGGGGGACAACAGCGAAGCCCTCGCCACTCTGATCGGCGACGTGGGCGGCCTGCAGGCCGTCATCGGCCTCCTGAATGGCGGGCTGAGCGACACCGACGGAATCCTGAGCAAGGTCCGCAACAGCACTGGCGAACTCGACCGGCAGGTGGCCAAGCTCAAGGGCACCGCTGAAGACAGCGTCAACAACTTCAACGCGGCGTGGGAGCGCACCCAGATCCTGTTCAGCCGTGGGCTTCTGAACTCGTTCACGACCTTCCTCGACAAGGGCATCAACCCCGTCCTCAAGGCGATTGGTGACATGCGCACGGAGCTCGAGGGGCTGCAAGATCCCAGGGAGATCAAGGCCACTCTGAAGATCGACTGGTCGAAAGATGACGCCACCACCATGGCGTACAAGCTGATCGCCGGTGGGATTCAGGGCATCAAGGAAGCCACCTCACTGGCCAGCGCCGCCGCTTCCGTTCCGACGCGGGCGGCCTTCGACGTGATGGGCCAGTTGGATCAGCGGCAGGCCGCAGTGGATCTGCGTGAGCAGCTGGTGGCGTCCGGCCTGATGGCGGGTGGGGCGGAGAAGTACGTCAAGCAGATCGACGCGATCATGGCCGATTACGCCACGTACCTGAAGATGTACACCGACCTGGTCCAGAAGGGGGCGCAGGCTCTCGGCAAGCCGGGAAGTAGCAATACCCCTCTCAGCGGGGAAGGCCCGCTGCTCCCCGGGCAGACCCGTACGACAGACGTGAGCGGCCTGGCGATCGTCGCCGGAACCGGTATGTCCGGGCGCACGCGCGGTACGCCCTACAACCAGACGTACGGCCCGAATGGCAGCTGGGGCCGTCACGTCGGCGAGGATTTCTTCGCGCCGGTCGGCACGCCCGTCTACGCGCCCTTCACGGGGTACGCCAGCGTCCGGCAGGACAAGGCACAGGGCAACATCGTGGATCTGTTCGACGCAGCTGGCCGCCGCCTCACCATGATTCACCTCCAGAAGTATGCGGACGGCTTGGTGGAGGCCATCAGCAAGTCCAATGGTCGACTCCTGGTCAAACAGGGGGAACTGCTGGCCACGGTTGGACAGACCGGCACGGCCGCGCATGCCGAGCTTGGCGCGAAGAACAGCCACCTGCACCTGCACGCCACGAACGCCGCCGGTCAGATGGTGGATCCGTTCGGGCAGACCTACCAGGGCGTGAATGCCGGTACTCCCTGGGGCTCTCCCGCAAGCGGCGCAAAACCGACCGCACAAGAGAAGTCCTTCGAGGCTTACGTCAAGGAAGCGCAACGCCTGACCGACGCCGTCGAGAAGTACGCGCCCAGCGGCTCTGCCCCAAACAAGGACCGGTGGCTGGTGGCCAGCGCACAACTGAAGAAATTCACGGCTGACAACGAACTGGCCGCCCAGGCGATGGAGTGGGTCAACCTGGAAGCTGGGAAATCCAAGAAGGCCGTGTCGGAGTATGGGCAGACCTTCGACAAGCTCAAGGGCCAGCTCGACATCACGTCCAGCCTGGATAACCTGGGCCGCCCGGCGGCGGACATCACCTCGCGCCTGGACACCATCCGGCAACAGGCGCTCGCCGGTGCCGAGGCGGAAAAGAAGCGCTGGGGTGAAACGGCCAAGTACAAGGCCCTCCTCGATCTCGCCGGGGACGCCGCGAAGAAGCTGGACCAGGTGCGGGGCCGCAAGGCCGACCTCACGCCCCTGCAGCGTGAACAGCAGCAGCAACAGGACGCTGTGGCGCAGCAGCGCATGGAGGCGAGCCTGCGCGCGTCCAGTGCCAAGCGCCTCCAACAGCTGGTCGACGGCGGGGTGACGTCGGAGGTCAGCCTCGCGAAGTGGCAGGCGGCCCAGGCAGAGATCAAACGCCGCCAGGACGCCCAGGACAAGGACGACAAGAAACGGGAAGAAGACCGCAAGGTGGCGGGGCAGAACCGCCTCGCCGCGGAGCGGGCCCTGGCCGACGGGCAGTTCGAACTGGCTAGCCGCACCGCCGGACTCGTGATCACGACCTACGAGCGTCAGGTGAAGGGTGCCGGAGAGAGTGCGGCCGCACGTCTCGACATCGAGGAGCGGCTGGGGGCGGACGTCCTCGCGGCCCGGGAGACTCAGGCCCGCGTGGCGGCCCAGCAGGAGAAGACCCGCCTGGAACGTGAGCGCAACACTGCCGTGAACGCCACGGGGCTGACCCTGTCCCAGCGGCAGAAGCTCTGGAACCAGTACGGCGACAAGATCCGGCAGGTGGACGCCGACCTGGCCGAAACGCTGGTCGGCATTCAGGACGACGCCACCCGGCAGATGGCTGATCTCCAGCAGCGGGCCTTCAGCGAGGAAAACGTCGGCAAGGCGGAGGCGTACGCGGACCGGCTGCGGGCCACGATCGCCAGCCTGCCCGGGCAGAGCAAAGAAGGGCTGCTCACCATCTACAGCGAGGCCCGTGCCACCCGAGATCAGGAACTGCTGAAGGCGGTGTACGAGGAGTGGGAACGCCGACGCCTGGACGAGGAAGAGGGGCAGCGCGTCATCTTCGAGCTGCAGGCCCAGGCCAACACCGCCCTGGCCGAAGGGGCCAAGAAGGTTGCCGATGAACTGGCCGCAGCTGGTGACTCGGACGGGGCGCTGGCTACCCTGGAAAACGCTTTGGACGGGGTGATGGACGCAGCCCAGCGGGGCGAGGATGCCGCGGATGCCATCAACCTGCTGACCGATGCCATCAACGGCCTGACCGGCAACACCGCCCTGACGGAGGAGTTCAACACCTTCGTGGCCGGGCTGTCGGGCACGATCGACGAACAGATCGGTCAGGTGGTCGACCGCCTCGAGGAGGTCACCGACCCGGCCATGCGCGCCAAGCTGCAGGGCCTGCTCAAGGACCTGCGGGCCGACATGCCCAAGTACGCCGACCCGTACGCGGCGGGCTACGTGCCCGGCACCAACGGCTTCGTCTCCACCGGGGACGCGCCAGATCTGGAAGAAGTGGCCAGCGCCCGGGACCTCGGGACGCTGCTGAACGAAACCACCGACCCCGCGCAGGTGCAGGCCCTCATGGGTGAAGTGGTGGACCTGCTGGCCAGCGAGATCGGGCAGCGCCTCCCCGACACCATCCGCACCGGGCTGGAGGAAAGCGTCAAAGGGGCGCAGGGGTACCTGGACGCCCTGGCCCAGATCACGGAGGACGGGATCGTGGACGGCTGGGAACGGGCCGGGAAGGTGGCGCTGCAGAACCCGCTGCCCACGAACCGCTTCTCGGACTTCAGCACCCAGATCTTCGCGCTGGGGGCGGACGGCCTGAGTGATCCCACCCAGTACGACGCGCTGACCAGTTCCCTGCAACAGGCCCGGGCGGCCAGCCAACTGACCGAGGCGGATCTTCAGAATCTGCTGGCGCTGATCGAGGAGCTCCGCAATCCCAAGACTCCTGAGATCGGGAAGGCCTTCGACCTGAACCAGTGGCAGGCCGACATCCAGACCCTTACCGACGACTTCGACAGTGGGCGCCTGACCGCCGGTGAGTACTCGTCCGGCCTTCGCGAAGCGTCGATGCAGCTGAACGACCTGGCGGACGAAGCCGAGCGGATGGGGAACTTGAAGCTGGCCGGTCAGTTCCGAGATTTGGCAGGCAGCCTGCGGGCCATGACCCCGGAGATCGCGGGACTGCTCAAGGGGCTCGGGAAGGCGCAGGAATACGCCGGGTACATCCAGGACCTGGCGGGCGCGTTCAGTGCCCTGGCTGAGGCGACAGGAAAAGAGGACCTCGCCGCGAACCTGAACGGGCTGGGCAACCTGGCTGGGAAGGTGGCGGCCCTGGCTGGGGACGTCATGCGGATCATCGCCAACCCGGCCGACGTGGGCGCGTGGGTCGGCGCCATCACCAAGGTCATCTCCGGGATCGCTGAAGCCATGAACGGGTACCGCCAGGCGTACGCCCAGGCGAAGCAGATGCAGGACGAGTTCAACAAGCGCTTCACGCTGATCGACGGCAACGACTTCGCGAAGACCACCGTGCGGTCCAGGGGCTGGCTCGCCGACACGTTCGGGGGCGGGCCCGAGGTGAAGCAAGTCGTGGACGAGTTCGGGTTGAAGATCGCGCAGGCCATTGAGGGCGGGGTGATGGGCGGCATCAAGAACGGCATGAAGCAGGCCCTGACCACTGGGGACTGGACGAACTTCAGCAACACCTTCCGCGAGAGTGCGTACAGCGGCGTGGTGGACGGGTTGATCGAGGCGATCTTCAACGACGCGTTGAAAACCATCCTGGCGCCGGGCATCAAGGCACTGACCGACGCCGCGAAGACCCCAGGGACCGAGGATGACGCGGCGGCCGTGGCAGCCTTCGAGGCAGGCATCGTGGCCGCCGAGCAGTTCCTGACTACCACCGGGCAGGCCATCCAGCCCAGCCTGGACCGCCTCCGGAACAACCTGGGCATCACGACGCCCAGCAACACGGGTGGGGTGGACACCACCGGCCTGAGCACCCTGCCAGAGCCCATCCAGTTCGAGCTGGCCACTCCGCTGCTCGAAGGGGTGCGCGGGCTGAAAGAGGCGGGGAACGTGTTGCTGGAAGGCGCCACGATCATCCGGGACGCGGCGAAGGCGGGCTTTCGCGTCACGGTGCAACAGGAACAGACCAGCAGCAGCTACCGCAGCACCACCGGCACGCTGGTGTGAATCAGTGGAACAGTTCCCGGATCCCCTGACCCAGCAGGATCAGCAGGCCTCTCAGTCCTAGACCTGCGGCGGCAGCGGCCTCTTCAGGCCGCTGTTTCCAGACCCGTTCAAAGATCCAGCCATAGACCAGCAGGGCCGTTAACGCTACCAGCAGCACACCCACGATCAATACCACGGTCATACCGCTTCTACGCGAGCCTGAACTCGCAAGTTCCCTGGAGGCTCAATGGAAGAGTACCGAATCCGCGTGCTGTCCCCGGACGGCACGGAGAAACACGTTCGTGAGCTGGACCCGCCCAGCGGCACGCCCCTGTACCTCGTGGGTGGGCCACGCCGCATGGAAGTCGGGCCCCTCGGAGACTGCCGGGAGGCCACCTTCGAGGGTGACCCGGCCACCCTGGGCATCGGGCCGCGCGACACCGTGCAGGTCCAGTACCGGACCGGCCACGGAGTGTGGCTGAACCGGTACGCGGGCACGGCCGTGATCACCGGCAGTACACGCAGCGAGGTGGGCCGCTACAAGCTGCAGGGCCTGCGCTACAAGCGCCTGATCGAGATCGAGGTCCGGACCCTGCTCCTCGAGGCGGACCTGGGCGCGCAGGTGCGGCAGCTGTTCGTCGACGTGATCGCGTCCGGCCAGCTGGGCAGCACCCTGCTCCCGCCCACCACGGCCACCATCCCGGACCTGAACATCACCAGCGCGGCGATCCAGGGGAACTTCTGGCCCGCCGCGAAGCTGATCGATGAGCGGCTCAAGGGCCGCAGTCGACAGACCCGCACGTACCTGAATCCGGACGGCAGCACCCAGGCGAAGGACGTGAATCCCGACTGGGGCGTGAACGCCGACCTGCGCCCCACGTTCGGGTACCCGACCGGCACGCTGGTGATCGACGAGGCCACCTTCGGCGTCGAGATCGACGGGCTGGACACGGACAGCAGCACGCTCGTCACGGACGTCCGGGTGGTCTTCGCGCAGACGCTGGGCGCGCAGGGCCTCACCAACGCAGCCGACGGCACGGGGAACCACCAGTACCAGGACGTGAAGACGCCTCTGACCTACCCGATCAGCGTGGCGCCCCGCACGTTCGGGGAGGCGTGGCGCGGCCTGCCGCTGCCCGTTGAGGCCAGCCTGTTCGAACGTCTCCCGGCCAGCACAGCTCAGGCCTTCGCCACCGGGTTCATCCGGCAAGGGGCTCCGGACCCGCCGAACATCACGCCGACGGTGACGGGCAACTGGAGCGCCCTGTGGGACGGGGACGCACTGACCACGGTCACGATCGGCCCGCCTCCAGACGTGACGGTGAGCACCTACACCGTGCAGCTGACCTTCCCGGACGCCACGCCCCTGCCGGACGGCTGGGAGGCGAGGGCCACAGGTGGGTCGATCTCGCAGCTGACGGTCGAGGCCCGGGACGGCCTGGTGCAACCCAACGGCGGCAGTCACACCGCCTCCGCGACGGTGAATGGCCCGAACACTCCAACCGGCCTGGCTCTCCTGGGTGACGCGACGCGGGCCCGCCTGGCGGCTGTCTGGACGCAGGGCGGCGGCTGGCCAGGCGGGAAGACGGTGTACTTCCAGATCACCCCGGCGGACCCGCAGCAGCCCGTGGTGCTGAGCGCCGGGACGCTGGTGCGGGCCAATCCAGCCCTGCTGGACGCCAGCGCGACGCCCCTGGCCCGCATTCCGACCCTGAACCCAGTCACGGCCCGGCTGCCCGGCTGGAATTACAGCCCGGCGGCCACCGCGCAGCTGACCCTGCGGGATCCGCTTGGGAACGCTGTGGAGACCCGGGAGTTGCCCATCGAACTGCTCGTGTACGACACCAATGACGACGGCGAACTGTACACCGAGGTTCGCTGTGGGCAGCGCGACGAGGCGGAGGCCCTGAGCTTCACGTCCGCGATTGCTTCCCGGGATCAGAACGCCACGACCGATGCCGTGCAGGCCAGCACGTAAGGAGGACCATGACCCTACTCGCCCGCCTTCCGCCACTCCTGCCGGATACCACCCCGGCGGAACCGCTGCCCCCCTCCCTCGTGGTGGGGGGTGTGATCTTCCTGGCCAGCCAGGGACCGCATCCCATCAGCGTGACCCGCACGGCGCTGGACGTCACGCTGAACACCACGCCTCGCCAGACCGCCCGGGGGCGCACCTGGGCATCCGGCAGCCGGACGCAGAAGCCCGTGCAACTGCCGCTAACCTTCCGGGTCGAGGGGGAGGACACCTTCGACGTCGCCACCCGGGCGAAGCGCTGGCACGCCCTGGCACTCAGCGCCACTGAGTACGGCGAGGGAGCCAGCAGCCTGACCATCCTGGCGGTCCTGGATCACCAGGAGCCGTTCGGGGAGGGCCTGACCCGCACGTTCCGCGTGACGTACCTCGCCCGGGACGGTTCTTGGCGCCTGGACGATGACGACCCGAACCCCACCCCGCTGCCGGTGCAGGGCGTGCTGGGGAACTACCCGCTGGGCATGCTGTACGCCGACACGGAAGGCCCGAACTACTACGACGTGGAGCCGCTGGGCGGCATGAGCGTGGCGGACGCCCCACCGGACACGTTCACGCACCCGGACGCCGCCTTCACCTACTCACTGATCGAGGTCACTGATGACGAATCCAGTTAAGAAGCGCGTGGTCACGCTGGATGACCTGAACGTCCTGAACCAGAACGCCGCGTACGCCCGGCAGAAAGGCGAGGTTGCGGACGCAGCAGCCACGCGGGCCACGACAGCAGCGGAGCAGGCTGAGCAAGCCGCTGGGGCGCTGCCCAGCCTGACGGAAGCAGCGACCCTCCTGGGGAACGCTCGTGAAGCAGCCGGGTACGTGGCGCCCTTGGCCGCGGCGAAACAGCAGGCGGATCAGAACCACGTGCGAGCGACCTCGGATCACCAGCAGGTGAATAGTGCGCTGCTGGGCCTCACGGCCACGACCGAAGAACTGCGCGGTGTGGCCGCCACGTACAGCCTGGGCCGCGCTCCGCAGGCGGGCGACCCGGCGGGCACGTACCGCTGGGTGGACGGTGACGGCAACGTGGTGGACACCGCGTGGGACGGCGCCGCTGCAACGGGGCAGACCCTGGCGCTCACCACGACCGCCCAGGCGACCGTGATCGACGAACGCGCCCGCAGCCAGGGCCTCTACGCGCGGGCCATCAGCGGCATGCTCAGCCGCCCCGTGCGCACCCCGCAGCGGGTGCTGTTCATCGGGGACAGCATCACCGAGGGCTGGGACCAGCTCGACGGGCGGGACGCCTACGCGGCGCAGCTCGCGGCGGCCCTCCGGCTGCTGAACCCGGCTGTGGTGATCGCCAATTACGCACTGGGGGGGCGTGGCCTCTCCCATTACAACGACCCGAACTACAAGGGGCAGGCCGCCGAGCCCGCGAACATTGGCACCGGTTTCGGGCCCAGCTGGAACTTCGCGCGCCCCTGGGTGGTGGTCGGGAAGAGCTGGCGCGACCACGCCCGGGACTTCGCCCCCGACCTGACGGTCGTCGCCTTCGGGATGAACGAGGCCGGTGGGGCGGGCAGCGACGCGACCCACGCGGCCAACCTCCAGGCGGCCCTGGACGACACCGCGACGTGGCCCACGCCGCCCACTGCTGTTGTGGTGCCCACCTTCCTGCCGACCCCGTACCTCGACCGCTACGGGCAGCGGCAGGACGTCACGCAGGCGGTGGCGCGGGCGACGCGCGAGGTGGGCCGCACCCGTGGGCTCTACGTGGCGGACGCCAACCGCCTCGACGGCCTGCTGCGCCGCGGCGTGGACGACGTGGCGCGGGCCGCGCGCACCGAGGCCGACTGGGAGGGCTGGCCCGATGTGTGGGGTGCCGGCGCGGGCACGTGGGTGCACGCCGGGGACACCCTCACGCCGGGCAGTGGCGTGAGCGGATTCGCTGAGCGCACGGAGGCCCCCTTCTACAACGGCTCCATCAGCTTCAACGTGCGCCCCGCCGACCCTGGGGACAAGCTCTGGGTGGGCTACCGGCACAGCGATTCGCTGGGCGAGATGATCGTCCTGATCCACCCGACCGGCGGGTCGTTCGGGAGCGGCGCGATCGAGGTGTACACCGCGCCCGGCGCGCTGCTCACGCAGCAGAGCGGCCTGAACATCCCGGTCGGGGCGGAGACTCCTGTCCGGATCGTGGCGGACGGCAGCTGGCACGAGGTGTGGGTGGCGGGCGTGCGCGCGCTGCGCATCCAGACGTACCGCAACCTGCACGACGGGACCGTGCGGATGGGCCTGGACGCCCCGGGGCGGATGACCATGAAACACCTGCGGCTCACGTACCTCGACGCCCTGACCGCCGGGCCGATGTACACCGAGGATGAGCTGCTGGGCGTGTGGCCGAACGGCGAGAGTGACTCGGGGAACGCGATCAACCACCCGACCGGTGAGGGGCACGCGCTGATCCTGACGCCCGCGTTCCGGGGCCTGCTGGGCGCGGTCGTGCCGGACGCCACCGGCGGCGGCGGGGGCGGCGGTGGTGAGCTCGTCACGACCCCCGCGCGCCTGGCCGGGGTGCTGCCGGCGGGTGCCAACGCCGAGGTGTGGGCCGACGAGCTCGACAGCGGCCTGAGCGCCTACAACACGGCGGGCACGGTCACCGGGGGCGGCGGGACGGTCACGGTGGGCAACCCGGGCAGCACGGCGGAGGCGTCGTCGTTCATGCTCCACAAGACCCGGACCCTCCCCCGGGACGGCTCGCTGTTCGCCGAGGTGCGCGTCACCCTCAACGGCCAGTCCGAGTACGTCCGCAGCGGCCTGATCCTCAGCACGAGCAACAGCGTGCTCAACGGCTACTTCATCGTGTTCGAGGGGTCGGCCGTGGGGGGGGTCGGGCAGGCCGTCCGCATCCTGCGACTCACCAACGGGGCGCTCGGGTCCCTGAACCCCGACCGGTTCGCGGCGTTTGCGCACACCACGAACGCGCCGTACACCCTGAGCGTGCGTCCCACGGCCGCCAACCTGGAGGTGTACGTGGACGGGGTCAAGCTGCTCGACATCCCGGACGGCACCTTCGCTGGGCCGTACTACGTCGGGTACGCGCACAGCACGCCGGGCGGCGCCACCACGTTCGGCACCGTGGACCGGTTCGACCTGACGGCGGCGCTGGCCGGTGCGGGTCCGCTGCCGCTGGCGCTGACGGGCGTCCTGCCGGACGACCTGCTGATCGGCTGGCAGGACGCCGGGCGGGCCGGGCTGCTGCACGCCCTGTTCCCGGGCGTGACGGCGAGTGTTGCGGGCACCCTGGGGCGGGCCGTGACGTACCAGAGCGCCCAGGGCACCCTGCGGCTCGTGCCGGGCCTGGAGTGGCCGCCGGCGGGCGCGGGCCTCGCCAGGGGGGCGACCCTGACGCTCACCGAGGGCCTGCGCGCCGCCGGGCGCGTGGTGGGCTTCGCGGAGCGGGGGCAGGACCCCCAGATGCAGGCGTGGAACTACACGCACCAGGGCGAACCGCTGGGCATCACGGCAGTCAACCCCGCGACCGGTGAGGTGGCGATGACCTGCCAGAACGTGGCGCCCTGGGGGTTCGCGTGGGGCAGTCGTATGAAGTTCGACCCCCGCTTCGATTTCACGTTCAGTGCGGACGTGAAAACGGAGATCCTGAGCGGCACCCACTCGTTTGGCGCGTTGGTCGCGTTCTGCAGTGAGTACAACTACACCGGGCTGCTCCAGGCGAAGGACATCAGCACCTCGGCCCAGCCGGGCGTGCTCCACCACGAGACGTACGGCGATGAGGCCGGCGCGCTGTACCAGAACGTGCCCGGCGTGGTGAACCAGAACGAGTACCACCGCCTGCGCCTCGCCTACGTGGCCGCCACGCAGAGCATGCGGTACTACGTGGACGACGTGCTGGTCGCCACGAAAACCTGGGCGGCGCAGGGCGCGGTGTGCATCTGGATCTGCTCGGTCAGCAACACCAATAACACAGCGGACGGCGTGTGCCGGATCACGTACCGCAACGTCGTCGGCGTGGGTACGCCGGTCCAGGGCGCGGTGGGGATCGACTCGCTCGTGCAGGAGGTGACGCGCGCCGCTGGGCAGGCCGTGGACAAGGAGGCTACGTCGGGCACGGGCCGCGACTTCATTACGGGTGCCGGCACGGCCGTCTCCCGAGTGATCACCCCGATCAACCCGGGCGACGGCTGGCGCGAGCTGGTGGTCGGCGGGACGGGACTCCTGAAGGTGCGCGTGGCGACACCGGACGGGACCGTGCTCCCGGACGGCGTGCTGGCGGGCAACGCGGCCGGATTCGGCCCGGGCGCGGTGGTGAGCCTGGCGGGCGTCCCGGTGGACGCGTACCCGGCCCTGACCCTCAGGGCGACGCTGGCGGCGGGGGACAAGCTCTATGAACTGCGGATCCGGTAGTGAACACGCCGCGTCCCTCCCCAGGGTCGCGGCGTGTCAGTTCACGGGTCGAGTTCTCCAACTCCGGGCCTGCGCCCACACCCTATCCCGCCCCAGCCCACCGGCCCTGGGGCGGAACTCATTCAGGCCGGAACCCGGGAGGCCCATGACGACACCTGATCCTCCGCAAGGAGCCCCATGAAAGACCCTCTCGTCGTACTGACGTGGATCGTCGGGGCCATGCTCCTGCTCGTGTTCGGCCGGTACGCGGCCACCGGGCAACTCGACGAGAAAGTCCTCACCGGGATGGGCACCATCCTGGGCGGCCTGATCACCGCGCTGGCCACGCGGAAAAAGGACGGTGACGACCATGACCCCCCCGGCTCTTGACCTGCTCGCAGCCCTCGCCCTCCTCACCTTCGTGAGCGGCATGGGGGGCGTCACGTACCGCGCCGTGCTGCTCCTGGTGCAGCTCATCCCCCCGAAACGTTGGTGGGTGCACCGCGGCACGCTGCTCGTGATTCTTGCCGTGGGGTACATGGCCCTGCTGATGCTGGACGTCCCGAGCGTCCTCGCGAACCTGCGCGGCGGGTTGGAGAGCGCCACCCCGCAAAGCGTCACGCGGACCCTGGTGTTCGCCGCGTGGCTGTGGACCCTGAACACGATTCTGCTCATGCTGGCGCGCGGCCAGCTGGGTGCACGCCCCAACATCTGGAGGAAACGGTGAACGGATCACTGACTGGACTGCTACTGCTCGCCACCTCACTCGGGGTGGCGAGCGTCACATGCTGGCGGCACTGCGCCACCCCAACCGGGCGGGTCCTGCCGGGCCTGCTGACCCTGGCGTACTACATGGCGCTGTGGTTCTGGCCTCACCCGGCCATCAAGGCCGCGGAGATCGGCGGGCCGCCCCCGGCCGTGGAGGAGCAGTTGCGCCTGGTGCTGCTGGGGCTGGCGATGATCGTCACCACGGCGAAGCTCAGCTGGCGGATCACGCAGGGCTGCGAGCGGGAACGCGCCCTGGAACGCCGGGTGCGGGAACTGGAGGGACGCAGTGTCGACTGATTTCGAGAAGGCCCACGAGTTCACGGCCCGCTGGGAAGGCGGGTACGTGAATCACTCGGCGGACAAGGGCGGCCCAACGAACCTGGGTGTGACTCAGACCGTATGGGAAAGCTGGTGCCGTGAGCGCGGTCTGCCCGTGAAACCCATGAAGTCGCTGGTCATGGCGGACGTGCTGCCGCTGTACGCAGCCCGGTACTGGCCCGCCGCGTCTGGACTGCCCTGGCCACTGTCGGGTGTCGCCTACGACATCGCCGTGAATCACGGCCCTGGCAACCTGCGCCTGATGCTGGGCGGCGTCCCCGCTGTGGGCACCCCTGCGGAGCGTGCGGCCCGGCTGATCGATGCGCGGGAGCAGTTCTTCCGGAACATCGTCAAGGCGCGGCCCAGTCAGGAGGTCTTCCTGAAGGGGTGGCTCAGGCGCGTGGCGGCCCAGCGTGACTGGCTCGCTGAGCAGGCGGCGCGTTCGGCCGTCCCGCGCGTGTTCCTGCGCGGCACCGGCGGCGAGAACGTCCTGTGGGACGGTAAGGCCACGATCTACAACGGCTCACGCCTGACCCTGTACCCGGACGGAGCCGTGCAGCTGGAACGCGAGTAGGCCCGCCGTGCCCCATGGGGCACTGACAATCCACCCTCTCACCGGCCCCCTGCGATGGGGGCCGCGCCCATTGAGGTCCCACATGAACCAGTTCACGATCCTGTCCGCCATCGTCGCCCTCGGTACCGCCACCCGCCCCGGAGCCGCGCTCGATGCCCACACCGTGCAGCCGTGGCTCGACAAGCACCTGCCCAATCTCGTCACGAAAGCGCAGGCCCTGCGCGACGGCGCGACGTGGACCGAGGTGGGCGCGCTGCTGGAAGCCGCGGTGCAGGCCGCCCAGGAACTCAAGCCGGTCCTGGCAGGCACGGCCCGCGCCGCGTTCGTCCTGGCCGTCGTGCAGTCCCTGGTGCGCGAGTTCGCCCCGCCCAGCGCCCAGTGGCTGCGCCTGCTGCTGGACAGCCCCATCGCGGCCCTGCTCGTCGAGATGGCCTTCAGGCGGCTGTTCCCGGGCGGATAAGGCACGGACAACTCAGGCGATCCGAAGAGGTATCTAAGGAATCTTCGATAGCCCATGAAAACTGCCCCCACCCTGGCCTGCGCTGGGGTGGGGGCAGTTCGTCGTTCTAGTCTTACTCGCAGGCCACCCCGTCGTTGTCTCGATCCAACTTCGGCGCGTACCCCGGCTGACCCCTGAGCAAGGGGGCTTTCCCGGCCGCGCGTACCGCGGCGCAATTCGCGTAGGTGACGCTGGACGTAGCCGGGGTGGCTGCTGAGGCAGGGGTGGGTGTCGCGGTCACCCTGGGCGTGCCGTTCGACGGTGGCGCCGCCGGGTTCTTCCGGTAATCCCACGGGTTCTGGAAAGTGCCGGCGTACAGGCCTTTCCCGGCACTCTTCGCCTGACTCGCCGCGCCGCTGTAGATTCCGCCCCCGTACTGGAGGTACGGCAATGCCCAGCCCTGCTGCACCAGCCAGCGGTTGATCTCTGTACCGCCGACGCTGCACACGCCGACCAAGCGCCCGTACCGATCCGTGTCTCGCCTCGTGCAGGTCACCGTCTTATTCCTGACCAGATCCGCTAGGGCGAACGCCGCCTCCCGCCCGCAGCCGTACGCCCGCCCGGCCCGCGTGCAGGTCTGACTGGATTCCGGCGCGTCGATGCCGTGCAAGCGTACCTTCACCCCCCGAACCTGCAGGGTGTCGCCATCCGTCACCGTCGGGATGCCGCTCACGCTGGCGGGCACCTGCGCCTCAGCGCCTCCAGCCAGGACCAGGATCAGCCCCCACTTACGCATGGGCCCGCCCGACACTCAGGTGCTGACTCAACACGTTTCGGAGCGAGGCGGGTGTGTGCACAATCTCGGCCCGTAGGCGGATCAGGGGTAGGCCAGCACTGCGGAACGCGACGTCCTTCACGGCGTCCCGGTACTGCTGCTGCGCGTTGTCATGGCTCGCGCCGTCCAGCTCGATGGCGAACACCGGGCGGTGCTCGGGCAGCGAGACCACCAGGAAGTCCACGTGCTTATCCCGCAGGCGCGCATAGGTGCCCTTCTGCTGACCGGGATGGCGGGTGGTAATGAAGAACAGGTCATTCAGCCGCACGTTCGGGAAGACGCGATACCCGCCGGGGAGACTGGTTTCCAGCGCGGCGAGGAACGCGGACTCACTGCGGGCTAGGAAGTGCTGCTTGATTCGCACCGGCAGTTCGTCCGGTACCCCAGCAGGCGTGGGAATGGACGTGACAGTCGTCGTCTCCATTTGCGCAGCGACCCGGCCACGAATTTCAGCGTCCAGACCTGGGAAGGGATCAGGAGTCACGGTTCGACTCGCGTTTACTGAGGAGGTGGCTCGCGTCGACCCACTGGGCCGTGATGTTGTGCGGTTCAGACTCGGTGACGGTGTGCTAAGGACTCGGCCGAGAACTTTCAGGACGCGTGGGGCGAGGACAATCCCTGCGCCAATACAAAGCCCTGTGAAGACCAGAGCAATCATCATGCCGAGAAGTTCCATGCGCGCAGCATGACAGGCACGATCATCACTCACGTCGCGATTTGACCGTCCCCTGCTGGGGGGTAATCTGGCCGGATGACGTTCCTTCCCGGCCGCCCACTTCCCACCGATCCACAGACCTCCTCAGAGCGCACCCTGTACCACGCGCAGCGGACGTCCGGAGAGATAGGCACCATGACCCGCGAGGGCGGCACGTGGCAGTGGCGGCAGCTGCGCGGCGACGGGCCGGACGCGTACGGCAGTGGTGGCTGGAACGACTTGAAGACCTGGCTGAGTGAATAGAAGAAGGCGACCCGAAGGCCGCCTTGATTTCTTAAATATAAAGCGGTATTCATTCCACGTCAACCCTATCCACCGGGTCCGGCGCATCAGCGGGCACGTGGTACGCCAGCGGGTACTTCTCCGCCCGCCACGACTCCGCAGTCCGCTCCCAGGTCATGGCCTGCCCCGTGAATGCCGGGATAGCCCGACGCGCCGCTGCCGCGTTGGCATACGGGCCTAGCTGCCGCACGATTTCACCCGTCTCCACATGACTGACGGTGACAAAGACCTTCGGCGTATGGCACGGCATGCCAGCAGGATAGGGGAGAACAGGTGTCCACACCCACCCTGTGGACACCTGGGGAATAACACTTAAACCGGACAACCGATATCCAACGGCTGCCGCAATGTTTCCAGCGCCTTGCGGCTGAACTCCGGGAACTCATCGAGAAAGAGGAGCCCCCGGTGGGCCAGACTCACCTCGCCCGGCCGGGGCACGCCCCCACCCCCGATCAGGCCCGCGTCCGACACCGTGTGATGCGGCGCGCGGTACGGCGGCTGCACGCTCAGACGACCCCGCGCCGTCAGCAGGCCCGCCGCCGAGTGGATGCGCGTCACCTCCAGCGCCTCCGCCCGCGTCAGCGGCGGCAGCAGCCCCGGTGCGCGGCGCGCCAGCATCGTCTTCCCGCTGCCCGGCGAGCCCACCAGCAGCAGGTTATGCCCCCCCGCCAGCGCGACCTCCAGCGCCCGCCGCGCCCCCGACTGCCCCTTCAGGTCCGCCAGATCCAGCAGCGCCTCCCCGTCCGGCGCGTCCGGCACCGGCGGGGGCGTCACCCCCAGCGGCGCCTGCCCCGTCAGGTGCCGCACCGCGTCCAGCAGCGACCCCGCCCCGAACACCCGCGCGTCCTCGATCATCGCCGCCTCCGCCGCGTTCCCCTCGGGCAGCAGCACCTCCGCGCCCAGCGACCCCGCCAGCAGCGCCAGATTCACCGCGCCCGCCACCGGCCGCAACGACCCGTCCAGCGCCAGCTCCCCCGCCACCAGCGTCCCCGCCAGCGCCCCCAGCGGCACGACCTCCTGCGCGGCCAGCACCCCCAACGCAATCGGCAGGTCATACAGCGGCCCCTCCTTCCGCAGATCCGCCGGGGCGAGATTCACCGTGATTCGCGCTGCCGGGAACGGCAACCCCGCGTTCCGGATGGCCGCCCGCACCCGTTCGCGTGCCTCACTGACCGACTGATCCGGCAGGCCCACCACCGTAAACGCAGGGAGGCCCGGCGAGACATCCACCTCGACCTCCACCGGCACCGCGTCCACCCCGAACAACGCCGCGCTCCGCACCCGCGCCAGCACTCACCGACCCCCAGAACGCCACATGTGACCCGCAGGCTAACAAGCCCGGAACCCCCAACGGACCGCACATCAGCGCAGAAATGGGGGTAGTAGATGGGGGAGAGACAGGTAAGCGAGACGTCCCTACCCTGGGTTGCGCTGGGGTGGGGACCGTTGCTGGCGAGCCTTGTACGACGCTCTGCCTCACTGAAGGTCACCGAAGTACACGAAGGTCTGTGGTGAAGGGGGCCCCAGGGCTGGAAATGTACCCAGGCGCGAAACAAGGATTGATGCTATGAAAGACGCATGAACGTGAATCGCCCCCGTCTCCTTGTGTTCCTTGTTTACTTCCTGGCTCTACAAGGGGGACTGTTGGCAAGTGGGGCCATTGTCGCGATGATTGAAGACGGTCCCTTGCCCCCCACCGGTTATCTGATCGGTATTTCTCTCACGCTCATTGGGGCAGGGTTCAGTACCGGACATCTTCGATTCTGATCGCCTGAGACGCAGTTCGCGGATTCCTGCTCTGGGTCACATCCGAAGCAGCAAAAGAGCGGCATCACCGGTCTGTGACGATCCACGATGCCGCTCCAGAACAGCCTACCCTTCTGCCCGATCTGTTGAAAGCCCGACTGCCCTTCTGACGTTCACCCTGTGATCGGTCCAGCCCGAATGAGCCCAGCGTACTTCAGCCCGCCAGTTGGCAGGCGAACTCATGTGGCGTGAGGTTCCCAAGAGAGCTGTGGGGACGGACGACGTTATAGTCCCGCCGCCAGATGGCGAGGCTGAGCCTCGCCTGCGGCACGCTCAAGAACCAGTGGACGTTCAGGAACTCGTCCCGCATGCGTCCGTTGAAGCTCTCGATATAGGCGTTCTGGACAGGCTTCCCAGGATCGATGAACTGATGGGTGATGCCCTGGATGTATGCCCACTGATCCAATGCCCGGCCCGTGAACTCCGGCCCGTTGTCGGTCAGCAGCACCTGTGGCTTGCCTCGTTCCTGGATCGCGTCTGCCAGCAGACGCGCCACCGTGGCCACTGGTATTGATGTTGACGCGTAGCTGAGCACGCATTCCCTCGTGCCGTCGTCCACAACGTTGAGGATTCGGAACCGTTGCCCGTTGGCCAACTGATCACTGACGAAGTCCAGGCTCCATCGCTCATT
>NZ_BMQN01000027.1 GCF_014648135.1 Deinococcus sedimenti
GTGGGAACGAGGTTCCCGAGGGTGGCGGTGAAGGCCGTGTCCGTCAGGCCCTGGGCGGGCGTGACATTCAGGGTGGGGGTGGGGACGCTCAGCGTCACGGTGGCTGTGGCGGCGGTCCCGCCGTCTGGCGTGACCGTCACCGTCTGCGTCCCGGGGGCACTGTAGGTATGCGTGAAAGTCATGGCGGGGCCGGTGGCCGTCAACCGCTCGGTAACCCCGGCGCCCCAGTCGATGGTGTAGGACACGCCCGTGAGCAGGCGACTGGCATTCAACGTGGCCGTCAGGGTGTCGGCGGTCAGGGCCAGGATGGGCGCGCCGGGTCTGACGGTCGCCGGGGCCGTGGTGGGGTTCACACCCGGGGTCGTCAGTTCCACCTGGTAGGTCCCGGGCGCCGCGAACGTGTGGGTCTGGGTGGCCTGCGTGCCCGTGGCGGTAAAGGTCACGGGCGCGGTACCGTCCTTCCAGTCCAGGGTGTACTGCAGGGTGGCGATCAGGTCCGCCATAGCGGCCGTGACCGCCTGATCGGTGTCCACGACCGGCGGCGTGATGGTCAGTCTGGGTGGCGAGGCGGTCACAGACACGGCTTCGCTGGCGGCGGCGCCACGGGTGGGCGTCACCGTCACCGTGTACGCGCCGGGTCTGGCGTAGGCGTGCGTGAGGGTCGTGGCCGGGCCCGTGGCGGTCAGTGGCTCGGGGGTTCCCTCACCCCAGTTGACGGTGTAGGCCGCGCCCGTCACGAGATTCTGCACCTGAAGGGTAACCGTCAGGCCCTGTTGGGTATGGCTCAGAACAGGGGCAGGCACCTGGACGGCCACGGTGGTGGTGCCCAGGGTCTGCCCACCGTTGGTCACGGTGATGGTGTAGTCCTGGGCCGCCGCGTAGGCGTGCGAGCGGGTGGTGCTCGTCTGGCCGGTGATCCCGGTCTCGACGGTGCCGTCTCCCCAGTTCACGTCATAGGTGGCCCCCGGTTCCAGCCCGGACAGGGTCAGGACGACCTGCTGACCGGCCAGAGGCTGCTGGGGACTGGCGCTCAGGGTGACGGCTCCCAGCGTGGCGGTATAGGCAATCGTGCTCAGGATGCCGGTGGTCGTGGGTGAGGTCGGGCCGTACACGTTGATCGTGTAGGTGCCGGGTGCCGAGTAGGCGTGGCTCTGCACGATCGGAGCGCAGCAGACCCCGGAGACGGTCCGGGGCAGCGCAGTGGTCTGGCTGTCGCCCCAGTCGATGGTGTAGTCCGTGTCGCCCTGAAGGAGCCGCAGGGACAGGTCTGCCTGCAGGGCCGTGCCGGTGACCGAGAGCTGAGGCGGCGGAGTCTTGAGCGTCACCTGGATGGGACTGACCGTTGGCGCGGTGGTGACACTGACGGTGTACGTTCCATCCTTGACGTAGGTGTGCCTCAGGAGAAATTCCTGAGGTGCGCCGCCGGGGACTGTGAAGCTCTCCGAGGAGCCGTCGCCCCACGCCACGGTGTGGGTGCTGCCCGGCATCAGATCCTTGACCACGACGGGCGTGACCGACAGCGACTCCGTCTGGTAGCCCTGAGGCACCCTGATGGTGGGGTCCAGGATCGTCACGGTTGACGTGCGCGTGGGGGCCGTGTAGGACGTGCCGGTCGCCACTGTCCCGATGGTATAGGTGCCTGCCTGGTTGTACGTGTGGTTGAACGTCCGGGTCGGCTGGCCGCTGACACCTCTCCACGATTCACTCCCGCCGTCTCCCCAGTCCAGCCGGTAGTTGACGGTGGGCGCACTGTTGTAGAAGCTGTACGTGGCCGGCGCGCCCTTGTAGACATACGCCGGATTCGTCGCGTCCGCTGTCAGTTTGGAAGGCGGGCTGAAGTTCTGAATGCTGTCGGTGTACACGTACGGAGTGCAGGTTCCCTGAATCTGGACGGACCAGTAGACGTCCGCCTTCAACACGCCGAGGTTGACGTAGCCCAGGTCACCAGGTGGGGTGTCGACGGTGTAATACCGGTACGTAATCGGATTGGTGTACTGCGCGAAGGCTACGTTAAATCGCTTCGACGTGCATCCTGAGGTATCCAGCACGCCGTACACTTCCTGGGCTTCTCCGCGAATCCGGGCAACGTCCTGACCCATGGGCGCCGATTCACCATCCGGCAACAGCGAGAAGCGCTGCGCACTCGCCAGGCCTCCTGTCAGGAACAGGGCCACGAGAACAAGCCGGAGTCCTGTCAGCCAATTGTGGGCCAGTCGTTCCCCTGGCCGCCAGTGTTGATTCATGGGTGTCCTCCACCGGTCCGCCATCAGAAGCGGTACCGGAGTCCCGCGCCGTAGCGCAGTCGAGTGGGTGTGGTGGCGCTGGACCCGGGCTCGTACCGGACGCTGGCCGACACGTCGAAGTTCTTCTGGACGGCG
Source organism: Deinococcus sedimenti (assembly GCF_014648135.1). NCBI lineage: Bacteria > Thermotogati > Deinococcota > Deinococci > Deinococcales > Deinococcaceae > Deinococcus > Deinococcus sedimenti. Next base: position 2,379 of record NZ_BMQN01000027.1, read on the forward strand.
TACGCGGCCGTCAGGTCGGCGGAGCCGCTGAGCTGCCATGGGCCGGGCGCGGCGGGCAGCCCGCCACTGGCGGGACCGGCATGCTGCGTGGCGTTCAGGGCGAGGGTGGTGGTCAGGTCGAGGTTCCCACCCCGGTACCCGAAGGTGCCCGAGGCGTAGGCGCTCTGGTTCAGGCCCTGCCGCCGGTACCCTGCGGACAGCGAGCCGAACATGGGCGCCGCCTGACTGCTCACGGACGCGCCGACACTGAGGGCCGGATCGGCGTTCGGGCGGGTGGTGAGTGACGTGTTCGCAGTGATGTACACCGAACCGAGTTTCCCGGAGGCGTCGGCCGCGTACGTCACGTCCCGCGTGGCGGGGGTGACCGAGGCGCTGCCGCCCAGGCTCAGGTTGGGGCTCACCGTGGTCCGCACCCGGCCACTCACGGTGTATCCGGGCGGGGTGACGCTCACGCCCGCACCGACGCTCAGTTTGCCTCTGGGCGTGCCGCTGCCCAGCAGGGCACTGGCGTCGTACTGCAGGTCCGCACTGGCGGTGGCGGGAGAGGTGGACGTGACGGTGGCCGTCCCGGACAGGGTCAGGTCGTCCCGCAGCGCCGCCTGGGCCGACGCGCCGACGCTCCAGCGGGTCTTGCCGTCCGCCACCGAGACGCTCGGACTGGCGGACACCGACAGGGACTTGCGGCGGTAGTTCAGGGCGCCCGACAGGCTGGCGCTCCGCTGATCGCTGCTGAACGTACCGGCCCGGACGCCCACCTGCGTGGCCGATCCGGTCACGGAGCCCGTCAGCGTATCGGTGAACCGCACGCCCATGGTGGCCCCCCCGGTGTGCACCTGCGTGGACTGCGCGGGGGATTCGCTGCCGCTGTACGCGTAGTACGTCGACACCGACGAGATCGCCACGCCGCTCGGCGCCACGGTGGGTGAGTAGCTGTAACTGACCGTGCCGGACAGCGCCGTGGTGTCGCGGGCGCGGTCCACCTGACGTCGCGCCTGGACCTGCACGGCGTTCCGACCGGACGAGTACCGGGCCGTGACGCTCTGCTGCCGCGTGTCGGCGAGCAGGTCCGCGCCGTACTGGGCGGTCCCACCACCCGACGACTGAATCCTGAACTGCACGTTGACCGCGTCCAGGAACGTCTGGGGCGCCTGGACACTGTAGAACCTGACGTGAAACTCACCGCTGGCGCCGGCGTGACCGGCGAGCGCGAACACGCCGCACAGCGCCAGGCGAGCGGCGGCGCCGACTGAGGCAGTGGGCACCGGGAAGGGCAGGTGGGGCGACCGTGAAAACCACGTGGGCGCAGTGGAAGATGAGTTCAACTTGTCCGTCCTTTGGCAGGCCTCCAGTCGGACGTCCTGGCCAGGACCGTGCGCCCCGCAATTGAGAGTGCGCTGGGTCAACTGCTGAAGGTTGGCCGCAGTCTGACAAGCCAGGCGTAAAGAAAGCGTAAAGAAGCAGCTCATCGCTCAGATCGGCCCTGACGAGCTCCGCTGTCCCATCATGAGTCGCCCCGGCCCTGGCGCCGACCCTCACCGCTGTCAACCGCCGAAGGACCGGACCGCCCCCGAGTTGCATCGAGAGCTCAGGCCTGTGCTCTGGGCTGCAGCGCGGCAGAGTGAACCTCTCCAGCGGTTGTCAGTTCCGTCGAAGGGCCAACGCCACACCCTTGCACTCCACGTCCAACCGCATGAAGCAACTCCTCCCCGGTTCGGGAGGAGTTGGGAGAACAGCGCGGCGGGTCGCCGCGGGCGGATCACTTCACCTGCGCGATGAAACACACCTCCACGGTGGTGTTCGCGCTGTTGAACGGCAGGATGCTGACGGTCAGTTTCTGGCCCTGAACCGCCGTGCCGAACGCCTGGTAACTGGGCGTGCCCCCGTTGCGGGTGATCTTCAGGTCCTGGCCTGCGCCGTACCCCTGCGTGGCGCTACCCGTGACGAAACTCAGGGGAGCTTCCAGCGTGTCGGTGATGGTGGCGGCCGTCGCCGGTGCGTACCCGACGCCGGGATGCGTCGCCGTGATGCAGTACTCGATCAGATCCTTGGGTTTGGCATTGACGGTCGCGGTGCCGAGCGTCCCGTTCGGGTACAGCCGCTGGCGTTTGACGTTGGTGCCCGAGATCGGATCGTTCACGAGCAGCGCAGCAGTCGCGTTCGAGCCGTACGTTCCTGCGGTCGTTCGCAGGCTTCCACCCGGAATGATGTTCGTCTTCTGTCCTCGGGTGGTGCCCGTGACGGTCAGGGTGACCGTGCAACTACTGCCACTCTGGGGCACGCGGGTGCCAGTCGGAATCGTGACGCTGCCGGAGTTCGCGGCGGCTGTGATGATGGGTGTGCCGCCGCTGCTGCTGACGCAGGTGGTGCTGACATTTGGCGTGCTGGCCACCGTCACGCCAGAGGGAAGCGAATCGGTCAGGTCGGCTAGCAGGTAGGACGGACTGGGGTTGCCGCTGGAGAGCGTCAGGGTCAGGGTAGCGTTCTGGCCGGTCCGAATGGTGGTGGGTGATGAGTTGGGTGTGGTCGAGAACGCCTTGCTCACGATTGGAACATCAGGGAGGACGGCGCAGTCAGACAAATCAGTAAACCCGTTGCTGTTCGTTCCGAGGTCGGTGATCTGTCCATTTGCTGTGTTCAATTGACCGAACCCACCTCCGCCAGTTTTCGTGTAACTCAGGTAGACCGCGTTGTTGAGTGGGCTGATGCTGATGCCGTTGACAGATTTGACTGCCATGGCAGCGCCGCTCAGAGACAGACGAACGGCTGTACCATCCACGTTTGTTATCGATGTGGCGCCGACAGCGGGGATGGTGCCGAAATCCATGTAATAGGCTTGACCACTGCTGGCAACACCCCGATCTGCATCAATGGCAAGATACATTTTCCCGGCGAACGCAATAATATCACCAGAGGTTGTGGTTGTGCCGGCATTGGTTGCATCTGTTTTGCTGATTGATGCTCCAGCCGAATCGCGACCTGTAATGTTGATGGATATATTTGAAACAATTGATTTTGAAACCGTATCGACCTCTTTGATGGTGTAGTCGTTGTACATGATGAAGAGGCGCGGTTTGCTTTGCGTGTTGTCAAAAGTCGCCCCCACTGCCGATGCGGTGTATAGGCTATTGATCACGACCGTGGATGTACGATTGACCGTGTCAAATTGCACCAGATTGTTGGTGGTCCGGTCGATGTAATAGAGGGTGCCATCGGAAGGACTGAGAGCAAGGGCGTTGGCTGTCGTCAGGCCATTGAGTGCACTGATGCTATTGAAGACACCAGTATCCGTGTTGACCCATCCGATGTTCGGGGTCGCAGCGGCATCAATGCCGTACAGAGCAGTACAACCCGACGCTGCATAAGCTTCCGAGAGTGACAGTGAGGCGACCGCACACAACACCGTGCGCAGGAGCGTCACAGCCTTGCGACCTTCTTTGCTTCGCATCATTTATTTCCCTTCCGTGTGATCGGTGTCGTCGAGCAGGAAGTCCAGGCGCAGGTACGCGCCGGGCCGGGTGGGTTCGGCCGTGATGGGGGTGAAGCCGCCCACGTTGTAGCCGAGGGTGAGCATGGCGGGCGTGGCGAAACGCCAGGAGCCTTCCAGGGCGTAGGCGTGGGCGCTCAGGCCACTCTGGGTGTACAGCCCGCGGTACGCGGCGCCCAGCGCGAGGTCCTGCGTGAACCAGTACCGTCCGGCGAGGACGCCCTGGGCGGTCGCGTTGCCGGGGTCGGTGCTCTTGATGAGCGCGGCGAGGCCCAGGCGGACGTCGCCCCGGCCGGGGTTGACGGTGACGTTCGCTTCGGCGGTCACGTCGCTGCCGCGTTTGTCCTGGGCGTACTGGCCGGCGCGGACGCGCAGGTAGGCGGCGGCGTTCCACTGCTCTCCGCGGTACGTGGCGCCGAGGGCGTAGCGGTGCCCGGCGCCGGTGGTGGTGAAGGTGCTGAGGCCGTCGGCGGTGACGCCCCAGGGGGTCCGCAGGCGCTCGCCGGCGCGGGAGACGGAGAAGCGTACGGAGGTGCTGGGACCGCTGCGGTCGTCGCGGCTGAGGTCCACGCCGGCGGTGGCGACGGTGTTCGGGTCGGTGTAGCGCAGGTCGCCGGTCAGGGTCTGCGTGCCGGGCACGACCGTCAGGGTGCCGCCGACGTTCAGGCGGGGGGTGACGGGGAAGGTGGCCGAGACGCTGCCGCGCACCTCGCCGTCCCGGTCGTTGACGGTGGGCAGGCCGTACTCGAGGGCGGCGGTGTACGGTCCGGCGCGGCCTTCCAGGACGGCGCGGGCGCGGACGGTGAACGTGCCGCCGGTCAGCGTGCCCGACACCTTGGTGCCCACGGCGAGTTCCGTGCCGGGGGGCATGCGTTCAGGGAGTGGGACCTTGCGGGTGACCTGCGCGCTGTACTGGCCGTTGGCGGAGGTGAGTTGTTGCTGGGCGCTCAGGGTGGTCGTCCAGGGTCCGGCGGTCCAGCGGGCTCCGGCGGTGACGCCGGTGCCGCTCAGGTCGCCGGTGCCGGTGAACAGCCCGGCGGTGTATTCGCTGGTGCGGGTGGGGGTGTACACGGCGCCGACGCTGCCGCGCACGCCGAAGCTGGCGTCGCTGGTCTGCGCGCGGAGGCCGGCCTGGACGCTGAACGTGTCGCTCAGGGGTGCGCGGGCGGTGACGTTCACGGTGGAGCCGGGCGTGCCGGTGGCGGTGTAGCCGGTGAAGCCGGGCGTTTCGTGCGTGGCGGCGACGCTCACGCTGCCGCGGGGGCTGGCGGCGTCGGCGGTCACTTCGGCGCGTGTGCCGCTGGTGTTGAACGCGGCGCGGGCGTCCACGTGCAGCGTGCGGGGGCCCTGGCTGTCGGTGGCCACGTAGTGCACGCCGTACGTGAGGCGCTCGGCGCCGCTGGCGGTGGCGTTCAGGTGGACACCGGCGGCGCTGGTGGTGGTCAGCTCTCCGCGGGTGGTGGTGTGGGTCACGGCCAGCTGCGCGTGCGGGGTGACCTGCCGCGCGGCGGTGGGGCCGCGTGCGATGAGCTGCTGGGTGGTGTCCGTGTCGGGCGCGGGGAACAGCGGGCGGGTGAAGGTGATGAGGCCCTCGGCGTCGATCACGTAATCCCGCCCGGAGACGAGGCGCGTGTCGCGGGGCACGCCGCCGCGGGTGACGCGCAGCGTGAGTTGCGCGCGGGCCGGGTCGAGTTCGGCGGGCAGCTGCGCCAGTCGGGTGCCGTTGATCGGGACGGTCACGTCGAGGATGGAGCCCGCGTAGGGCGCGGCGGTCAGGTGCACCTGCGTCGCGCCCTTGGTGACGACGTTCAGGGCGTCGCCGAGCACGGGCGCGCCGAAGACCGGGTCGGTGGCGGCGTTGCGGGCATACACGGCGGTCACGTCCGGATGGTCGAAGCGGGCCGCGACGGGGCCGTCGGCCTGCAGTGGACGGGTGTTCCGGCTGGCGTCGCCCAGGCTGGGGAAGCGCACCTCGGCGGGCGTGTCGGTGTGCGCGCCGCTGGAGTCCACGACGGCGGTGAGCTGCCCGCCCAGGATGGGCGCTTCGATGGTGGCGCGGCCTTCGCCGTTGGCGTCGTTCGTCTGGCCCAGGCCGCTGATCGTGCCGCTGACGAGCGCGACGACCGTGCGCCGCTCGCGGGCGGTCACGGTGAGGTCCAGCGTGACGGGGTGGTTGTTCACGTCGAGGGTCAGGCGGGCGGGGCCGGGGGTGCTGGTGGGCGCGAAGGTCAGCGTGGCGCGGCCACCGTCGAGCCGCAGCTGATGCCCGGCCTGGGCGGGGTCGCCGTCCGGCGTGATCAGCGTGAGCGGTCCGGTGTCGGTGACGGTCAGGGTCGGCACGACGGTGGGTCGGCCCTGGGCGTCGGTCACGTCGAGCGTGACGGTCAGGGGCGTGAAGCCGTCGGCGAGCAGCGCCGAGCGGAGCAGGCGGGCGCTGGCGGCCACGCCGGCGACGGTGACGGTGACGCTGTCCTGCCCGGCCGGGGTGACGGCGGTGATGGTGTTCTCGCCCGGCTGGAGGGGCAGGGCGATGTACTCGCGGGTGGTCAGGCCGGTGCCGCTGTTGTCCACCCGCCGGCCGATCTGGGTGTCGGGGACGGCCTGACCGTTGACGAGCAGGGTGAACGGGCCGTTCAGCTCGCTGACGGTGGTGACGTTCGTGCTGGAGCGGCCGAGCGGGGCCGGTCCGGTGGAGGGGAACTGGATGATCCCGTCGCGGGGGGCCACGTCGGCTTCGGTCGCGGCGGCCGCGGGCGTCTGGAACGCACTGGTGCCGGCCAGGGTGTCGGTCAGGCCGGTGTCGTACTGCACGGCCACGCCGAGCTGGTCGGCCGGTACGGGGGCGTTGAAGGTCAGGGTCAGGGTGGTGCCGGGGTTGGGCACGGTCCAGCGGAGCAGGTCGCCGTCGGCGGCGGGCGTGTAGGTGGCCGCGCCGATCTGCACGGCGGTCACGCCCGTGCTGGCCGGAACGGTGAATTGCGCCTGCTGCACGCGGCCGGGCAGGGTGACGGTCAGGCGCTGGTCGCCGCTGGCCTGGTGGTCGCCGGGGCGGGGTTCGGGCGCGTCGGTGGTGGTCTGTGCTGCGGCGAGGCCGCTGAGCAGCAGGCTGGTGAGCAGCAGCGTGCCGGGTTTCATGGGCAGGTCACCTCCTCAGGGGTGGGGCGTGGGCCGGCCGGGAGGGGTCCGGTGCGGGCGTCGCGTGTCAGGCGGAGCACCTGGTCGCCCAGGCGGATGCAGGTGGGGTCGTGCAGGGCGCGGGCGGCGTAGCCGGTCGCGGTGAAGGTGACGGTGGCGTGCCCGCCGGTCCAGGTGTCGGCGCCCTGTACGGCCAGCTGGTTGGGGCGCAGCGGGAAGTCCTGGCTGGTCAGGGCGACGACGTCGGTGACGGCCGTGCCGGCGTTCCACAGGCGGTTCAGGGCGCGCTGGTCGGCCGGGGTGAACGGCACGCTGCGCGGATCGAGTCGCAGGGCCTGCAGGCCGGGGGTGACGTTGGCGAAGGCGTACAGGCCGTTGCTGTCGGTCAGCGCTTCGCGGCCGCCGGCCATCAGGATGCGGGCGCCGGGGACGGGCTGGTCGGGCGCGTCGAAGCGGCCGTTGCCGTTGCGGTCGACGTACACCCGGCCGATCAGGTCCTGGCCGCTGAAGCCGAGTTTGCGCCGCACGGTGACGCTCGCGGCGACGAGGTTGCTGGTGATGTTCGCGACGACGGTCCCCTGCCGGCCGAGGGCGCTGGCCAGGGCGCGGTTGCGGATGGGCTGGTCGATCGGTTCGACCGGGACGCGCGCGTCGTACGTGATGGTCACGCTCTCGCCGCTGCGCATGGTACCCACCGGAATGCGCAGCTGCCCGCCGTCCAGCGTGGCGGGAATGGCCTTGCCGTTCACGTTCACGGTGTCGGGGTACACGGTCAGTTGCGGGTCGGGGGTGTCGGTGACGACCGTGCTGGTGATGGCGGTGGTCGAGGGGTTGGTGACGACCAGCGCGTAGCTGATGCGCCCGCCGGGGTCGACCACGAGGGGCGAGACGGTCTTCTGGATGACGATGCGGGAGGTGAACACGCGAATCACGGCGGGTGGGGTGCTGGTGGCGGTGCCGCCCTCGTTGGTGGCGCTGGCGGTGTTGCTGACCTCGGTGTCGTCGTCGGTGCCGCTCTTGACGCGGGCGGTGAGGGTGTACGTGCGGGTTTCGCGCGGGGCGAGGTCGGTGCGCCAGGCCACGCGGGTGCGGCCGTCGCCGGTGGGGGTGGTGGTGACGCCCTCGTCGGGGCTGACGCTGGTGAAGGTCAGGGCGCTGCTGAGCACGTCTTCCACCGTGACGTCGGGCATGGTCACGTTTTCGGGGTTGGTCACGCGGATGGTGTACGTGACCGGCTGGCCTTCCTCGATGGTGGCGGCGCCGACGACGGTCTTGGTGATCAGGGGGGGCTGGTGCTGCGCGCCGAGGGTCAGGGTGGCCCGCAGGTCGCTGTCGCAGCCGCTGATCAGCGTGACGGTGTGCGTGCCGGAGGTGGCGACCGCACTCGTCACGAGGACCGTGACCGCCTGGTCCGGCTCGAGCGTGACGGTGCTGGCGGGCGCGTCGTCGGGCTGGCCGTTGCCGTTGAGGTCGGGCGTGACGGTGACCTGAACGCCGGCGCCGCTGACCTGCGCCTGCAGGGGGAAGGCGCGGGTGGCGTTGCCGGTGTTGCGCAGGGTGTACGGCACGGTGGTGGTGTCGCCGGGCCGGACGGCGCGGGAGGCGCGGTCGGGCGTGAGTTCGGCGGCGCAGACTGGCTGGACGGTCACGCGAACGGTGTTGCTGTCCAGCCGGCCGTCGGCGTCCTCGTACGTGGCGGTGTTTTCAATGACTTGCCCGGCGGGGGTCCCTGCGGCGATCAGCAGGGTGCTCAGGGCGGTCAGGGGCAGCAGTCGCTTCATGCGGGCGGGTCTCCAGAGGGATGAGGAGGTCGGGGCGGGGTCGGTGATACGTGCAGTAGAGCAAACGGGTGATCTCGGAAACGTCACGTCTGCGGGCCGTCTGGGCCGACGTGGGCGGGCGGGGCGATCCGTGCGGCTGCGGGGGTGGCCGCGTGGGGGCGCGTCCGGGAAAATGACGTGTGGGAAGGCATTCTCGCGTGAAGAGTGGGGGCGTGATCTCCGGGTGTGTGGGCCGGGGCAGACGTCCGGGCGGCGCGGGCCGGTACGTGAACTGGTGGAAGCGGGGTCGCTTCCACCAGTTCAGGGGCCGGATTCTGACGGATCCGTCACTCAGTCTTACTTCACCTTGACAATGATCACCAGGGTGAGGTTCTGGCCGGCGGACAGGCTGTCACTCGTGTTGACGGTGGCGTCGCTGTTGCTGTTCAGGCCGACGTACACGAATGGTCCGCTGGTGGTGGAGGTGCTGCTGGCGAGGGTGGTGGGCGCGGCGGTGTTCCACGTGGCGCGGTCGGCGCTGAACAGGATGCTGGCGCCGGTCTGGGTGGTGCTGCCGGTCACGCTGTAGAACTCGGTGTTGGTGGGCACGTAGTCGCGCAGGGTGGGGAACTTCAGGATGCCCGAGCCGTTGTTCGTGACGCGCACGGTGTAGCGCAGGTAGTCGCCGGGTTTGGCGCTGGTGCTGTTGGTGACGATGGTGCTGGTGCACGTGGCGCTGGTGCCGCAGTTGTCGACCATCTTGGTGACGGCGGCCGTGCCGCGCTGCACGGTCAGGGTGTCGGTGTCGCTGACCGGCGCCGCGCTGGTCACGTCGTTGCGTACGGTGGTGCTGGCGGCGGTGGCGGAGTACACGCTGATGGTGTTGGTGAAGCTCTGGCCGTCGGCGGCGCCCGCGGCGGGGGTGTAGGTCACGAGGATGGTGTAGGTCTGGCCGGCGGCGAGGTTCCCGGCGGCCTGCAGCGCGGCCTGCAGGCTGGCGTTGCTGACGCTGGTGCCGGTGCCGCTGTTCGTGACGGTGTAGGTGATCGTGCCGCTGGCGGCGGCGGTGCCGCCGATGGTGCTGGTGGCGCGCAGGTCGGCGGCGGTGACCGGGGTGTTGCCGGTGTTGGTCAGGGTGTGGGTGATCTGCGTGGCCACGTTGGGCTGCACGTTGACGCTGTTGTCGCCGTCGAGGGTGAAGCGGACGACGTTGATCGCGCTGATCTCGGCGACGTTGTTGTTGTCGATCACGGTGCCGTTGGCGACGCTGGTGGCGACCAGGTTGACGTAGGTGCTCTGGGAGCCGGGGGTGTTGGCGGGCACGGTGTACGTGACGAACAGCTTCACCTGCTGGTCGGCGGGCAGGTTGGCGACGCTGGTGACGACCGTGTCGCCAGGGCCGTAGACGCCGTCGCCGTTGTCCAGGTAGATGGTGGTGCCGGGGATGGGGTTGCCGTTGCCGTCCAGGACGGTGAGGTTGAAGCTGTCGGTGGCGTTGCCGTCGTTGGTCAGGGTGTAGGTGAGCACGGCGGTCTGACCGGGGGCGGCGGGGACCGTCTGGCCGGGCGCGGTGGTGGTGCCGTTGGGGCCGACGTTGGCGTTGTAGACCGAGGCGACGGTGATGTTGACGGGGGTGGTGTCGATGGTCTTGCTGGTGTTGTCGAAGTCGGTGTATTCGAACTGACCGATGTTCTGGATGGTCTGTCCGGCGGCGGTGCCGACGGCGGCGGCGCTGGTGGCGAGGGCGAGCAGGGCGGTGATCAGCAGGTTCTTCTTCATGGTGGACTCCTGAAACGGATGAAGGGGCGGTGAGTGGTGGCGCTGGACCTATGAAATCAGAGGGGGTCTCTCGTGTTTCTCTCGGAAAAAAGCCCGTTCTGGGGGGGGTGGAGGGGCCGTGGAGGGGTTTTGGGCGCCGGACGTCACAGGCTTGTCACTGAGGTCGTCCGTCCGGCGGGGGGGATCAGGGGTTCAGGCCGGCCGAGTCGAACGTGACCGTGTTGCCGACGGCGCCACTGGCGCTGCTGCCGGTGTTGCGCAGGTAGCCGACGATCTTGACCTGCAGGGTCTTGCCGCCGTCGAAGGTGTCGTTCTGGTCGATCACCGTGGCGCTGCCGCCGTTCTCGTAGGCGACGTAGACGGTGCTGCTGCCGCCGGTGATGGTGCCGAGCGTGGTGACGTCCGACGTCCAGGTCGTGCCGTTGACGCTGTACTTGATCGTTCCGCCGGTCATGGAGGTGGCCGCGCCGAGGGTGGTGGGGACGAAGTTGCTCGGCAGGGCGTCCTTGAGCCGGATGTTGTACAGCTTGCCGGTGCCGGTGTTGCTGGCGGTCAGGTAGTACACGACGTAGTCGCCGGGTTTGGCGCTGATGGCGGCGGTGCCGGCCGCGCCGATCGCGGGGCAGGTCGTGGAGGTGGTGCACAGGGCGACTTTCTTGCTGGCGCTGCCCACGCCGCGCTGCACGGTGGTGGTGTTCGTGATGATGCCCTGCGGGTCGCCCTGCGCGGCGTTGTTGAGGATGGTCGCGCCGCTGCTGACGAGTGGAGCGTACGCTTCGAGCCGCAGGGCGAGCGTGTCGCCGTCCTTGGCGCCGCTGTTCAGGCCGGCGGTCGCGTCGGGCGTGACGGTGACCGTGATGTCGAGGTTGGCGCCGGCGGCGAGCGTGTCCGTGGCGGCGGTGCCGATGGCGGCGTTGATGGCCGTTTCGAGGTCGGTGTTCGTGACGCTGCCCTTGGGTCCGACCACGGTGTAGGTCACGCCGAACGTGTTCGGGATGGCCGCGCCGTTGGTGGTGGTGGGGGTCACGGTCGCGGTGATCTCAGCGGCGGTCAGGGGCGTGTTGCCGGTGTTGGTCAGGCGGTCGGTGAACGTGACGGACGCGCCGGCCGCGACGGCTTTGGTCTGGGTGCTGGTCAGGCTCAGGTCCACCACGCGGCCCACCGTGATCTGCCCGACGTTGTTGGTGTCGGTCTTGGTGGTGTCGCCCACGCTGGTTCCGCTGAGGTTGAGCTGGTGCGCGGCGGCGGCGGCAGCGCCCCCGGTGGTGCCCGTGGGCACGGTGTAGCGTACGAAGACGGTGCGGGAGCCGTCGGCGGGCACGTTCGCCAGGCTGGTGACGAGGGTGTCGCCCGCGTCGTAGCTGCCGACGGTGCCGGTGGTCGAGTCGAGGTAGATGCCGACGATGTTGCTGCCCTGCGCGGTGGCGTTGGCGGCCAGGGCGGCGAGGTTGATGCTGTCCGTGCCGTTGCCGGTGTTGGTGACGGTGTAGGTGAGGGTGGCGGTCTGGCCGGGCAGCGCGGTGGTGGTCTGGCCGGGCGCGTCGGTGGTGCCGTCTGGCGTGATGCTGAGGCTGTACACCTGCTGCACGTTGATGTTCACGGTGTTCGAGGTGATGCCGGTAACGGAAGTGGTGCCGTCGTTCAGATCCAGCAGGGCGACGTTGCTGATGGTCGTGCCGGCGGGGGTGCCGGCCGCGCCGGCCGCGCCGGCCGTGAGGAGCAGGAGGGTCAGGAGGGTTTTACGCATGGGGCACCTGGGGGGTTGGGGGAGGGGGGCTCAGTTGACGCGGTAGCGCAGCTTGACGGTGACCTTGCCCTGCAGCTCACCGAATTCGTAGCGCACGAAGCGGTACTCGGCCGGGTCGGCGGTGACGGTCTTGGCGACCGATTTGCCGTTCTCGGTCACGGTGACGGTCTTGGTGGGCCTGGCCGCGTAGGGGCCGTCTTTGGTCAGGGCGAAGGAGATGGTGACGGCTTTGTTGTCGGCGCTGGCACTGCCGGGCAGGTAGGTGCCCTGCACGGGGATGCCGACGGTGTAGCGCGGGCCGGGGGCACCGGCCTTACGGGTGGGGAGGGTCACGACGTGCGTGCCCTGGAGGACCGCGCCGGGGTTGGCGGTCGCGGTGTCGGTGAGGGTCTCGACGCTCTTGCCGCCGACGGTGCTGACCGTGACGCGCTGGATGGTCTGGACCGGGGGGGTGAAGGCCGCGAGGGCGGTGGTGCCGAGGAGGGCGGCGGCCAGCAGGACGGATTTCAACATCAGAAAGGCTCCTTGGCGGGGTGGGCGAAGGTCGGGCGGGGAAGCAGGCTGTCCCAGACGGTCTGGGGCTCAGTGACTTACGCCGCAGAGTGTGGTTTTTTCGACCTTCCACACCTCTTACATGGCGGGGCCGCGCACCCGGGGGTGGGCGCGGTCAGTGCGGGCCGACTGGGGCAGGCCGGTTGAGGGTTTTGCCGCTCCTGGCGCGGGGCTGGTGTGTTGCGGGGGCAGTGCCGGGCGGGAGGGGCGGATGGGCATGTTCAGAAGACCGGCCGGCGCAGTGGGGGGCGGGAGCCCTGGAGATGTCTAGGCAACGTGTGGACCCTGGGCCGCCAGCTCCGGTCATGGCCACGAGCCCAGAACCGGCGTCTGATAAGGCGAAACATGTCGCCCGGCGCCAGCAGGAGCAGCGGGAGTCGACCTGTGACCGCGCGGCGCCGCACCGCCCGGCCCGGCCCGGTTGTAGCGATCTTGTGACAAGTTCAGGCCGAGCATCCCGGTCATGACGCACTCCGGGACGGCCCGCCGCACACCGATGGCCGCCGAGGGCCTCGCCGACCGCATCGTGCACCTCACCCAGGTGGCCCTGTGCGCGCCCGACCTGCCCAGCGGCATCGAACCGACCCTCGACGTGCTGATCCAGGACACCGCCGCCGTCGGCAGCGCGTACTTTCACCTGGAAGCGCAGGACCTGACCTTCCGCGTGCGCGCCGCCGCCGGCGCCCTGCCCGACGGCCCCGCCATGCAGGCCATCGTCACCCACGGCCTCCCCGCCGGCCTGCCGCTCCTTCAGGCGCTGCGGGACAGTCCGGTGCCGCTCTACTTCGAGGACACCGGCGCGTCGCCGGTCTCAGCCGGTTTTCCTGAACTCGGTGTCGCCAGTCTCGCCGCCGCGCCGGTCCGCGCCGCCAGCGGCGAACTGCTCGGCGCGTTCCTGATGCACACGTTCGTGCCGCACGAGTGGCACCCGGACGAACGGCGCCTCTTCCGCAGCATCGGCGCGACCCTCGCCACCCTCGGCGGTCGCCTGACCGCCGAGCGGCAGGCCCACACGGCGCGCGAGGCGGCCCTGCGGGCGCTCGGCCTGGCCCTCGAGGCGCGCGACCAGGAAACGCAGGGCCACACCGACCGCGTCACGGCCCTGACCGTCCGCCTCGCTGAACGCCTCGGCTGGACCGGCGAGCACCTGCAGGCGCTGCGCTGGGGCGCGTACCTGCACGACGTCGGCAAGATCGCCATTCCGGACCGCATCCTGCTCAAGCGCGGCTCACTGACGCTGAGCGAGCGGCAGGCCATGCAGCGACACGTACCGGAAGGCCTGCGGTTCGCTCAGGCGCTCGGGTTTCTGCCCCCCGTGGCCCTGCACGTGATTCAGGATCACCACGAGCAGTGGAGCGGCCGCGGCTACCCGCACGGCCGGCGCGGCACCGACATCAGCGAGGCGGGCCGCATCTTCGCCCTGTGCGACGTGTACGACGCCCTGACCAGCACGCGGCCCTACAAGGCCGCCTGGAGCGCCCAGGAGGCGGTCGCGGAACTGCAGGCGCAGGCCGGCCGGCACTTCGACCCGGACCTGCTGCCCGTGTTCCTGGACCTGCTGGCCGAGGGGACCACCGCGCAGCCCACAGAGACGGGAGCGTCGACCGGCGGGCCGGGTCACGCCCCCCGCCGCGCTGACCGGCGCTGACCCGCCTCACGTCAGCGCCGCAGGCCGCGCCCCTGGTGTCCCCCTGCCCCTAACCTGCCGCGGCGCCCACCCCGGTATCCTGCCAGGATGAAAGGTGCGCCCCTGCCCGCTGACGAGGCCGCTCGACTGCTCGACCTCGCCCGGTACCACGTGCTCGACACCGAGCGTGAGGAACCGTTCGAGCGGATCACCCGCCTCGCCGCGCGCCTGCTGCGCACGCCCGTCGCCATCATCAACTTCGTCGACCAGTACCGCCAGTGGGGCAAGGCCATGGTAGGCGTCGAGGACACCGAGGCCCGCCGTGAGCATTCCTTCTGCGCCTGGGCGATCGGCAGTGACGAACCGTTCGTGGTGGAAAACGCCCACGCCGACCCCCGGTTCCATGACAACCCGATGGTGACCGGCGACCCGCGCATCCACATGTACGCCGGCGCCCCCCTGGTCACGAACGCCGGGCACCGCATCGGCACGCTGTGCGTCACGGACACCTGCCACCACCCGATGTCAGCCGACGATCTGGCGGCCCTGCAGGACCTCGCGGCGCTGGCCATGCAGGAACTGGAACTGCGCCGCGGCCGGCTCGACGCGGCCCGCGCCGCCGACGCGCAGCGCCTGCAGGCCGAGGAGCTGCGCCGCACGCTGGCGCACGCGCGGGTGGTGGACGGCATCAGCAGCCTGATGGACCTCGACCTGCCGTTCGGGGACGCCCTGGAGACCGCCGCCGCGCTGGTCAGCGAGGCAGTCGGCGCGGACTTCACGGCCGTGCTCGAGTGGACCGGCAGCGAGTACTCGGTGAAGGTGCCCCGCACCGGTCAGGCCCTCACACCCGAGGTGCACGCCGCCGCCGAGGCCCTGCGGGGCGGGAATCAGGGCGTGCTGGGCGCGCTGGGTCACCTGACCAGCCCCCAGTACATCGACGACTACGCCCGGCACCCGGGCGCCCTGCCTGCCCTGGCAGCAGCGGGCGTGTCCTCGGTGGCGTACCTGCCGCTGGGCGCCGGAGAGACCCGGCCGCTGCTGCTCGCCGCGCGACTGGGGCAGAACGCGGTGCAGGGATGGCGCGTTCCGGACCGGGCGCTGCTGGAAGTCACCGCCCGCACCGTCGGGCACGCCCTGCGGCGCCAGGCGACCCTGGACCAGGCCCAGTCCCAGGCCCGGCAGGACGCCCTGACCGGCCTGTTCAACCGCCGGGCCTTCGACGAGGACCTGGGGACCACGCTGCCGCCCGCCACGCTGCTGGCCGTCATCGACCTCGACGGTCTCAAGAGCGTGAACGATCAGGAGGGACACGCGCAGGGCGACAAACTGCTGCAGGTGTTCGCGCAGGCCCTGCGGGCCGAAGTGGCCGCCCACGGTCAGGTGTACCGCCTGGGTGGCGACGAGTTTGCCGTCGTCAGTGAAGAGCACGTGGATACGGTGCTGGAATGGGTCGATCTCGCGGCCGGCGCGGCCAAGCAGGTGGTCCTGTCCCCCGTGGGGGCCAGTGTCGGCGTGGCCAGCTGGGCGGAAAGTGGCGCGCCCGACACGCTGCTCCACCTCGCAGACACCCGCATGTACGACATGAAGCGCCGCCGGCAGAACCGCCGCTGACCGTCATTCGGCGCGGACTTCACCACGTCTGGCAGATACCTCCAGACCGCTGAATCGAGAGGAGCGCGCACCCGTGAAGGGCAGCGACTGGACGTGGAGCCCTGGCTCGTGCTGTTGGTTTCAGGGTGGAACGGAACACCGCTGGTGTTGACGGCTTCCGGCTTGTGCACGCCGGCTCAGGAGCGGCGCCGCACCTGTGCAGGTCTGAAGACCTCACCGGCTGGTCCGGAGCGGCGGCGGCCCGCGTCGCCAGGGTGGCGTGACGCTGTTCTTTCATCAAAGAACAGCCGACAGGCGGCGTCCATGGCAACCGGAAAAGCCGTGCAGGGCGACGTGGGCGTCCCCATGGCCGGCGCGCGCAGTCCTCACCTTCCGGACTGGCGCCGGCAGCCCCACGCTGCGCCGAGCAGGCGGCATATCCGGCCGTCACAACCAGGCCGGGTCGGGGACCGAGCGATCCTGCGGCGGCTCCGGTCAGGCCGCCTGACAGCGGCGTTCGCCTCCACCCTGGAGCCAGCAGCACGCCGATGCCGCGTGCGACCCCTGCTTCCGCCAGACAGACTCGTGCTCGTCGGGTTGGCCGTGGACCAACTCGGTGTGCCGGTCAGCCTGGCCGCTGGTCGCGGCGCTGCCCTGGCGCCGGTGGGCCCGAGCCCCCGCGCTGTCCGTGAGCTCCGGTGACCTGGGGGGAGCCACCGGTCTCTGTCCTCAGCGTGGGTGTCCGGTGTGGGAAGGGAACCCCTCACCGCACTGGACCACTTCTGTCACAACCAGCCCTCCATCCTGGCTCTGCGCGCCGCTTCCACCCTGTTCCTGACGCCCAGCTTGCCGATGATCTCCGACAGGTGGTTCCGGACTGTTCCGGCCCGCAGGCCGGTCGCCGCCGCAATGTCCTGCGTCGCCGTGCCGGTCTCGGCGAGGCGCAGGACGTCCCGTTCACGCGGCGTGAGCGGGCAGGGCTGGCCCGACCCGTGCGGCGGTGCGGTCATCACGATCAGGCCGGCGTGCACCTGCCGCAGGGCCGTCGCCAGCTCACGGGCCGGCGTGTCCTTGAGCAGGTATCCGCTGACCTGCGCCTGCAGGGCCCTCTCGCGGTACGTGACGTGACCGAAGGTCGTCAGGAGCACCACGCGGGTCGCCGGGGCCGTCCGCTGCAGCTGTTCGGCGACGTCCAGGCCACTGAGGCCCGGCATCTCGATATCGGCCAGCAGGATGTCCGGGCGCACGTCATGAACGGCCGCGAGGGCGTCAGCGCCGCACGCGACCTCCCGGATCACGCTCAGGTCCGGCTGGAGGTTCAGCAGGGTCGTCAGCGCCTCCCGGAAGAGCCGCTGGTTATCAGCCAGGACCAGGCGAATCACAGCGGCAGTGTAGCCGGCCGGGTGGGGAGCGTCACGGTGATGTGCGTCCCGCCCTCGCCAGTGACCGTCACCGTGCCGCCCAGCAGCTGCGCCCGCTCCTGCATGCCCCGCAGGCCCTGCCCGGGCGTCAGGTCGCCCCCCAGCCCGTCGTCGTGGATGCGGCACACGAGCGTGTCGCCCTCCTGCTGGAGGTGCAGGTGCATCCGTGACGCCCGCGCGTGACGCACGACGTTCGTCGCGGCTTCCCGGATCAGCAGCGCCAGGGCGTGCTCGGTGGGCGCGTCCAGGGGGAGTGCCGGAGCGTCCACCTCGAAGTCCACGCCCGCCGCGCCCAGCGCCCAGCGGGCCCGGGTCAGTTCCACCTGCACGTTGCCGCCCTGGTACCCCTGCACCAGGGCCCGCAGTTCACTCAGGGCGTCCCGCGCCACCTGGTCCAGGTCCCGCAGTTCCTGCCGCACCCGGAGGTCCGGTGTGGCCAGCAGCGCGTCGATGACCTCCACCTTGATCCGCAGGACACTGAGCTGATGCCCCAGCAGGTCGTGCAGGTCCCGCGCGATCCGCTGCCGCTCCGCCTCCGCGCCCCGCGCCGCGTCCTGCGCCGCCTGAGTGCGCTGCGCCTGACGGTGCCGGTACCCGAGGTGGCACAGCACGCTGCTGAGGCCGAGCCACAAGCCCAGCGGAATCAGCCACTGCAGGGCCACGGGCGTGAACTGCCCGGTGATCACCGGATGAAACAGCGCCCCGGTCGCCAGGACGTTCAGGCCCAGCAGGGAGCGGCGCGGCTGAAACCCGATCAGGCAGCCACTGAAGATCAGCAGCACGGCACTACCGTTCGGAATAAGGTCCAGGGTCAGCAGGTAGACCGCCAGCGTCACGATCCACGCGACGAGCGCCTGCCGCTCCGCCGCGTCGGCGTCCCGTTCCCGGGCGAACGTGATCAGGTACGCCCCGGCAAACACCGTCAGTCCACCCAGGAGGCGCGTCTGGTCCGCCAGGCCGTGAGGCCGCGTCCAGAACTCCAGAAGCGGCATGGCCAGAAACGCGAGGCACAGCACAGAGACGACCGGCCACGGCGACACCCGGGTGATCCGCTTCACCAGTGGCCGGTCGCGTTTCAGAAGCGGTACCCGATCTCCACCGTGGCCGTCAGACCGGCCCGTCCCGTGGTCAGGCCGGCTCGTCGCCGCGCCGCGCCGTACCCACCCGCCTCCACGGACAGGTCCGCTCCGCGTGCCAGCGGCCAGCGGTACCCGAGCGTCACGGCTCCCCCGTACTCTGTGGCGCTCTCATGCCAGCCAGCGTACCCGGTGGAGGAGACGTACAGCCCGGCCCGGCCCGGGGACAGGAACCAGCGGCTGCCGGCCGAGACACTCCAGAGGTCGCTGCGCAGACTCAGGCCAAACTGCGAGGCGCCGCGCGCCCCGACCGGCACCTCCAGCACCACGCCGGCTCCCTGCAGGACGCTCCCCGCGACGGCCACCCGCGTGGCGCCGGCCTGTGCGCCGATCAGGAGCGCCAGGCAGGCCAGTGCGGAACGCCTCACGACGCGCACCAGACGTGTTTCCGGGCGCAGAACGACGCGCGGCGCAGCACGTACGCGGCCAGCGGGTCCCAGCGCACGCCACTCTGCCGCTCCGCCCGCAAGATTGCCTGCGTGTACCCGGCGCTGCGCACTTCCACGCCGCCGTTCAGACCGGTCCGTTCGATCAGCGTGTGCCCCTGGAACGGACCCTGGAGAATCTGAGAAGCGCGCACCGACGAGCCCGGAGGGGCCGACATGAACAGCAGACGCGCCGCGGGAGCCAGCTCCTGCCAGGCGTAGGCCCCGGCGTTCAGCATCAGTGACCAGCCGTCGGTGCTCTCCAGTCGGGCCACGCTGACCCGGGCGTGAGGGCTGGCCGGCCAGTGCCAGACCCGGAGTGGGATGCCCGCGCCAATGGACGCGGCGTGCACTTCGGCCGGGCGGAACCGATCAGGTTCACGAATGACGTCACGAAGTTCAGCGGGAGAGGGATGGAACATCATAGAGGGACCTCCGAACGCCGACGCGGCCGGTGAAGACCAGCGCGGCGAGGTCGAGTGTGCCGCTCACCGGGGAACGTGCACCAGTGTGCGGTGTCAGGTGCGGCGTGACACCTGTCACCTCGGCGTGCCGACGGGACCGCACCTGACCCTGCGGGAGCAGGCGGCCCGCATCACCCGGACCTCGACCAGAGCGCCGCGAAGGGAGCCGACTCGGTGCCGGGCGCGACGCCTCTGCCGGTCACGGTCGGGACCTGCACCGGGCGCAGGTCCCGACCGCCGCTCCAGTCGACCTGACGAGGGGGCGCAGGGCACTGTCCAGTAGGGGCCTGAACTGCGGCCGCGCACTGGATCGTGCGGGAAGCCCACCGCAGCGGTGAGGTCCTGCTGCCGCGCCCGGTGGTCACGTCGATACCCGGCATGGGGGTGGACCGCCCGCTCCCCGTGGACCGCACCGCAGTGGAGCGCCTCGTCGAGATCGCCGGGGGACTGGTCACCCTCTGCCAGCAGAGTTCAGAGGTCTTGAGGGTAGCCCTCGATCCCTCTGAATCAAGCGGAGCGAGCACCTGACCACACCAGCGGTCGGAAGTGGAATGGAAGGGCGTGCTGTTGGCCCCAGGGTGGAACTGAACACCGCTGTGAACGCACGAGAGGGGCTGGTCAGGCGGGGCGGACCCCAGCCCCCCTGGACACCGGCCGCCCGGCCGGTCTGGGCGGCCGGGTCGCCCCGGTCAGTGCCGCACCGGACGGTCGCGGCGCCACGCGTCCACCTGCTGGGCACTCATCGGCCGCGCGTGGAGGTACCCCTGCGCCCGCTCGCAGCCCAGGTCCAGCAGCAGGTCCTGCTGCTCCTGCGTCTCCACGCCCTCCGCGATCACGTGCAGGCCCAGCGCCTGCCCCAACCCGATCACGGCACTCAGAACCGTGTGCACGGGCTTTTCCGGCGTCGGCATGAAGGACCGGTCGATTTTCAACGTGTCGATCGGGAACGCCTGCAGGTAACTCAGGCTGGAGTACCCCGTCCCGAAATCATCCAGGGACAGGTGCACACCCAGCCCCTTGAGGTCCGCCAGCATCTGTCCCACGCGCGACACGTCATGCAGCAGCAGGCTCTCCGTGACCTCCAGTTCCAGCAGGTGCGGGGCGAGCCCGCTGGCCGCCAGCACGTCCCGGACCGTTCTCGCGAATCCCGGCGCGGCGAACTGCACCGCGGACACGTTCACCGCCACCCGCACCGGCTGCCCGGCCTGTTCCCACTGCCGGGCCTGCCGGACGGCCTCCCGCAGGACCCAGGTGCCCAGGGGCATCATCACGCCGGAGCGCTCTGCCAGCGGAACGAAGACCCCCGGGGACACCACCCGGCCGTCCGGCATCGTCCAGCGCAGCAGCGCCTCGACGCCCACGAGGCCACCCGTGCGGGCGTTCACCTGAGGCTGGTACGCCAGGTGCAGCTGCTCGCCCTGCACGGCGAGTTTCAGCGCGGCCGTCAGGGACTGCTGATCCCGGAGCTGCTCGTTGAGCGGCGCGTCGAAAAACCGCAGGCAATTGCGGCCGTCCGCTTTCGCCCGGTACATGGCCGCGTCCGCGTGCCGGATCAGCTCTTCGGCGTCACCGCCGTCCTGCGGGTAGATGGCCACGCCCACACTGCTCGTGATGGTGACCGAGTGATCGTCCAGCTGAAACGGCCGCGTCAGTGTGCGCAGCAGGCGCTCTCCCACGGCCTGCACCTCGGGCGCGGTGAGCGGCTCGGGCAGCAGGATCAGGAATTCGTCCCCGCCCTGCCGGGCGATCACGTCCGACCCGCGCACCTCCTGCTGCAGCCGGGCGGCCACCTGCCGCAGCAGCTCGTCGCCCAGCGCGTGCCCGAGCGTGTCGTTCACCTGCTTGAACTCGTCCAGGTCCACGAACATCACCGCGAACGACTGTTCCGTCCGGGCGGCCTGCGCGACCGCGCCGGACAGGTGCTCGAGGAGCGTCGTCCGGTTCGGCAGTCCCGTCAGGTGATCGTGACGCGCGAGGTGACTCATCCGCCGCGCCAGCTGCTGCTTTTCCGTCACGTCATGAAAGACGATCACGCCCCCGAGCAGATCTCCGCTCGGTCCGAAGATCGGCGCGGCAGAATCCTCGATGTGCGAGACCGCGCCCAGGCGACTGCGCACCGTCGCCTCCGAGGACAGGCCCACCACCGTGCGGTCCCGCAGCGCCACCCGCAGTGGATTGAGGACCGCGCGGTTCTGACGCGGATCCACGAGGGGCAGCACCGTCTCCACCGTGCGGCCCAGCGCCTCCTCGATGCGCCAGCCCGTCAGGCGCTGAGCGACCGGGTTCATGAACGTCACCCGTCCATCCGGGTTGGTGGTAATCACGCCGTCCCCGATGGAATCCAACGTGATGCGCGCCAGTTCCCGCTGCTCCTCCAGGTCCTGCTGCGTGCGGCGGAAGGTGGTGATGTCCGTGCCCAGAACGTAGAATCCGCGCACGGTCCGCCCGCGCGTGTCGGGGATGTACTGCACGTGCGTGTCCATCACCCGGCCGTCCGCGGTGGTGTGCCGCCGCTCGAACGACTGCGGTTCGCCGCGCAGGACCCGTTCGATGAACGGCCGGTTGCGCTGATAGGTATCCTCGCCGATCACTTCGCTGATGTGCCGTCCCCGCAGGACGTCCGGCCGCTTGCCGTACCAGTCGAAGTACCGCTGATTCCCGAACCGGTTGTGCAGGTTCGCGTCCCAGTACCCCACCACGCCCGGCAGGTGATCGAGCAGCACCTGCAGGTCCTGCTGGGTCTGCATCCGCTCCTCCATGTCCGACAGCGTCCCGGCCAGCCGTGCGGGCCGCCCGGCCGCGTCCCGGCTCACGACGCGGCCCCGCAGGGCCCGCCACGCCCAGTGCCCATCAGGCCGCAGCACGCGGTGCACGGCGTCCAGTTTCGGGCGCGTGCCGGTCAGGTGTTCGCGCACCTGCGCCCGCACGGCCGGCCGGTCATCCGGATGCAGGTGCCGCCACCACCAGCGCAGCGTCACGGTCCGCGCCGTGGGGTCATGCGCCATCAGGGCCGTCCAGCGGTCGGTCACCTGGACGGCAGGCTCCCCGACGCGCCAGTTCCACACGCCGTCCTCGGTCGCCTGGACGGCCACGTTGAGCTGCTCACTCAGTGTCCGGACCTGCTCCGTCTGGGCGCGCTCCTGCGTGACATCCCGCGCCTGGGTCACGAAGAAGGCCGGGCGGCCTTCGGCGTCCGTCACCGCCGCGACGTACACGTCCACCCAGATCACGCCGCCCGTGCGGGGCAGGTACCGCTTGACGACCGCGTAGTCATGCCGGACGCCTTCTCTGAGATCGGTCAGCGCCACCTGGTCGGCAGAGACGTCGTCCGGGTGCGTGAACTGCTGAAAACTCTGCCCCGGGAGGTCCTGGGCGGGAACACCCAGCATGCCTGCCAGGGCCTCGTTGACGGTGACGAATCGGCCGTCCAGTCCGACAAGGGCCATGCCCTGCCGGGCGTGCTGGAAGACGACGTCGAACATTTTCGCGTGATGTTCAGGCATGCGGGCAGGCTCCTGGGGCACAGATGCAAATTGAGAAGACGACTGGACGGCGAGTTTCGTTTCGAGGGAGTGAGGTCCAGAGTACCCGGAGTGAGCCGCGCGCACTGTTCACTGCTTGCCTCCCGACTCCTGGCCACCGGGGGTGCCCCCGTCCAGATCCGGTCCTCTGGACGGCATCTGTGGATCAGGAGAGGGTCGGCAACCGAGTTCCCCCGTCTCGCCTCAGCCGCGGGACGGTCCCGGCAGACGCCGCGCCCCCGGCGCTGGGCGGTGGTCGCTCATGCCGCCTGCCGCCGCAGGGCGTGCCCGATCGTCCGGGCGGCCACGTCCAGCAGCGCCCGGTCCTGCGCCCGCCA
>NZ_BMQN01000028.1 GCF_014648135.1 Deinococcus sedimenti
CCTGGTGTCCAGCACGCCCAGGAGGCCGCTCGTGCCCGCCAGCAGGTCCTGCGCCGCCGCGTGGACCTCGGCCGGGTACGTCCGCGCGGACTGGAGCACCCGCGCCGTGTACCCCGCGTCACCGGGCATCAGTACCGCCGTGAAGTCCGCCTCCAGGGCGTCACTGACCAGGGACGCGGCGATCTCCACCGTCTCCTCGACGGGCAGGTCCAGATCCATCAGGCTGCTGATGCCGTCGACCACGCGGGCCTGCGCCAGCACCTGCCGCAGCTCCTCCGCCTGGCGGCGGTGCGCGTCCGCCACCTGGGCGGCGTCCAGAAGCAGGCGACGCAATTCGAGTTCCTGCATGGCCAGAGCCGCCAGGTCCTGCAGGTCCTGCAGGTCTTCCGCGGCAAGAGGATGCGGGCGGTCATCCGTCACGCACAGCGTGCCGATCCGGTGACCGGCCGGCGTGAGAAGCGGCGCGCCCGCGTACATGCAGATGCGGGGCTCACCCGTGACCATGGGGTTGTCATGAAAGCGGGGATCCGTCCGGGCATCCTCGACCACGAACGGCTCGTCCCCGTTGATCGTCCAGGCGCAGAAGGAGTGTTCCCTGGGCGCCTCGGTGTCGGTCAGGCCGACCATGGCTTTGCCCCACTGCCGGTACTGATCAACGAAGTTGAGAACGGCGACCGGCGTGCGCAGCAGGCGCGCGGCGAGCCGGGTGATGCGGTTGAACGGTTCTTCCCGATCGGTGTCGAGCACGCGGTACCGCGCCAGATCGAGCAGGCGCGCGGCTTCATTGGAGGGGGTGGGCGCTGGACTCATGGGATCACCTCGCGAGATGGGAGTGGGTCGGACGAGAAAGCCTGCATGTGGACGGCGTGCTCTGGGGTAAGGTGGCCCGACGGTCCTCACCTTACGATTCTCTGAATGGGAGCCCTGCCATGTTCCGTGAACTGCTCTTCAATCTGTGTCTGTTGATCAGCGTCCATTACCTGCTGCGGTTCACGTTCCGGTCCTGGCCCGTGTCGACGCGTGGCTGGTCTCACGTGGCGCGCCTCGCGGCGTTCTCGGCCGCGGCCCTCACGCTGATGTTCTTCCCAGCTCACCTCGCGCCCGGCATCCAGGTCGACCTGCGGGCCGTGCCCATCGCGTTCGTGACGCTGCAGTTCGGACCTGTCGCCGGGCTGATGGTTGCGCTTCCGCTGCTGATCTACCGCGTCTGGTTGGGGGGCATCGGCGTGTACGCCGCTATTCCCAGCCTGCTGAGCGTCATCCTGATCACGTCCCTGGTGCGGCGGGTGGTGCCGCCCATGGGGCCGCTCTTCTGGAAGCACTGGCCCAGCATCATCCTGATGTTCCTGCTCAATGGCGTGCCAGTGCTGTTCCTCCCGGATGGCGTGCGCCTCTTCGTGCAGATCTACCCGCTGCTGCTCCTGCTCAGTGTCGCCGGGGCGCTGGCCGGCTGGGGCATCCTCAGTGAGCGGTTCCACGTGCTGCGCCTGACCAGTCAGTGGCAGTCGGCAGCCCTGACCGATCCCCTGACCGGACTCGGCAACCGCCGCCAGTTCGATCAGGACCTGACCGCCATGGGCTCCGGGGACGCGCTGCTGCTGGTGGATATCGATCACTTCAAACGCGTGAACGACACGTTCGGTCACCAGGCGGGCGACGAGGTGCTGCAGGAGGTGGCGCGTCTGCTGGAGCGTGAAGGTCGCGGCCGGGACCGCGCGTACCGGTACGGCGGTGAGGAATTCGCCCTGATCCTGCGGAACGTGCAGGTCGGCAGCCTCATCCGCGTCGCCGAACGCCTCCGGTCAGGTGTCGCGGCGTTACCGCTGGCGTCCATCCGGGGATCAGTGACGGTCTCGCTGGGCGGCGTGCAGTGGGCGGCCCTGATGCCGGAGCAGCTGATCGAACGGGCCGATCAGGCGCTCTACGCCGCCAAGCGCAGCGGCCGGAATCAGGCGTGCATCTGGGGACCCTGGCTGGCGCAGGACCACCAGCCCGCGACCGAGACCCTCCCCCCATCCACGACCACCACTTGACGTCAGGTCCTCCAGTGGATCACCCCTCACGTCGGGAAGCTGTGACAGGCCGCCCGGCAGACTGAACGGCATGTCCGAACATGCGATGGGGGCCAGTCCGCCTGACGAGGCCGCCCACAGTCTGGCCGAGCGACTCCTCCACCTCACGCACGTCGCCCTGAGCGCTCCAGATCTCCCCAGCGGCATCGTTCCCACCCTGGACGCGCTGATCAGTGACACGGCCGCCGTCGGGAGCGCGTACTTCCACCTCGAAGACCAGGACCTGACCTTCCGCGTGCGCGCGGCCGCCGGCGAGTTGCCCAGCACGCCGGCCATGCAGGCCATTGCCACGCACGGGCTCCCCCAGCACACTCCGCTCCTGCTGGCCATTCAGGAGAGCGGCGCGCCGCTCTTCTTCGCGGATACCGCGTCGTCGCCCGTCACGGCCGGCTTCCCGGAACTGAACGTGGTCAGCCTCGCGGCGGCGCCGGTCCGGTCATCCACGGGGCGCCTGCTGGGCGCTTTTCTCATGCATACGTTCGTCCGGCACGAGTGGCAGGCGGCCGAGCGGGACCTCTTCCGCAGTATCGGCGCGACCCTGGCGGTCCTCGCGGGTCGCCTGACGGCGGAGCAGCAGGCCAGGGACGCGCGTGAAGCGGCCCTGAGGGCCCTTGGACTGGCGCTGGAAACCCGGGATCAGGAGACGCAGGGGCACACGGACCGCGTGACGGCACGGGCCGAGCAGCTGGCCGTCCGCCTGGGCTGGTCGGTCGAGCGGCACCAGGCGCTGCGCTGGGGCGCGTACCTGCATGACGTGGGGAAGATCGCGATTCCGGACCGCATTCTGCTCAAGCCGGGCCTGTTGGATGACGTGGAGCGCCGCGAGATGCAGCGGCACGTCCTGGAGGGCGCGCGGTTCGCGCAGGCCCTGGGGTTCCTGCCACCCCAGGCGCTGAACGTCATCCGGGATCACCATGAGCGGTGGGACGGCGCCGGCTACCCGCACGGCACGCAGGGCGAGGCGATCAGCGAGGAGGGTCGCCTGTTCGCAGTGTGTGACGTCTTCGATGCCCTGACGAGCGTACGGCCGTACAAGGCCGCGTGGTCCGTGGAGGCCGCGCTGGCGGAAGTGCAGGCGCAGGCGGGGCGGCAGTTTGATCCGCAGGTGGTGACCGCCTTCGTGACCCTCATCCGGGAGGGTCTGGAGCAGGACCCCGTGCAGGTTGCCTGAGACGGGAGAAGTGCGGCCAAAAGAGTGCGGCGCACAGGAGTGCGGCGCGCTCCCCCAGGCGGTGGGGTGCGAACTGGACCCACCTGACGGGGGTCACTCCGGCCGCTGACCGCGCGTACACTCATGGGCGTGATGCACAGCCACACGCTGATCCTCGAAGTGATGCTCGCCCTGCACGCCGCGGGCGAGGTGCCGTTTCGTGCGTCGGACGTGTACCGCGTCCTGCAGCAGCGGAGCGCACCGTACAAAGAAATGTCCGTCCGGACTTCGATCTATAGTCAGACCCTGACTCTCAAGGGCGGTGAGCTCATCGCCCTTCAGCGCATCGGGCGCGGCACCTACCAGGTGGCCGACCCGGACGCGGCGCACGCCGCCCTGCAGGCCGCCCAGCAGTCCGGCTGACGGGGGCGCACCCGTTCTGAGGCCAGACACCCGCCCCCGTACCGGGTACGCTGAAGAATGTCCGCTGACTCCACCGAGCCCGGCGCCCTCCTCGCCCGTCACCTTCAGCGCGTCACCGCCGTCGCCTTCGACATCACCGACGCGCTCGTCCTCATCCTGGACCGCACCGGACGGATCATCCGCTTCAACCCCACCTGCGAGCGCCTGTCCGGCCGTCAGGAAGCCGAGGTGCAGGGACAGCTTCTCTGGCCGCTCGTGCTCGACCCGGTGGAAGCCGCGCGCGCCGAGGCGCTGTTCCGTCAGATCGTCCCACGGGTCACGCCCGGCACCTACGAGAACACATGGCGGACCCCGCAGGGCGACGTGCGGTTCATTCACTGGATGGCGAGCTTCCTCTACGACGAGACCGGCGCGATCGAGCTGGTCGTGTGCACCGGCATCGACGTCACGGAGGAACGCCGGGCCCGCCAGGCACTGGAAGAGAGCGAAACGCTGTTCCGCACGCTGTTCATCTGCTCAGCGGACGGCGTCGTGCTGATCGACCCCCGAGAGGGCCGCATCGTGAACTGCAATCCGGCGTTCGCGCAGATGACGGGGTACGCACCGCAGGACCTGATCGGTCAGTCGATCCACCAGGTGGACGAGCCGGGCAGTGCCCACCTGGATCTCGACTGGGTGCGGGCGCAGGAGCCCGGAACGCGGTGCCTGACCGTCTCCCGGCACCGGGCGGGCCATACCCTGCAGATCGAGAGTACGGTCAGTCTGGTGCGGGTGGCGGGCGCGGACCTGATCCTGCGGC
Organism: Deinococcus sedimenti; assembly: GCF_014648135.1. NCBI lineage: Bacteria > Thermotogati > Deinococcota > Deinococci > Deinococcales > Deinococcaceae > Deinococcus > Deinococcus sedimenti. The sequence continues at coordinate 4,445 of NZ_BMQN01000028.1, forward strand.
TGGACCGGGACGTGACGGCCGCGCAGGTTCAGGCCGCGGCGCTGAGGGGCGCGGTGACGCGCCTGAGTTTCCTGGCGGCGCATGACGACCTGACCGGGCTGCTGCACCGGTCCGCGTGGCTGGACCGCGTTTCGGACGTGCGCGGCGAGGCGGCGGCGTACGCGGTGGTGTTCCTGGACCTGGACGACTTCAAAGGAATCAACGACACGTACGGGCACGCGGCGGGAGATCAGGTGCTGCAGGTGATCGCGGCGCGCCTGCGGGCCGCGGTGGAACCGGCGGGCGTGGCGGGACGGGTGGGCGGGGATGAATTCGTGGCGCTGCTGCCCGTCGCGGATGAGGCGGCGGTACCCGGGACCTGCCGGGATCTGGAAGCGGCCGTGAGCGGAGCGGTGGAGGTCCCGGGCGGAACGGTGACGGTGGGGGTGAGCGTGGGGGCCAGTCTGATCCGTGAAGCGGACGGCACGGCGCAGGAGGTGCTGCGCCGCGCGGATCAGGACATGTACCGCGTGAAGTCCACGCGGCGGACGGTGGATTAGGCGATCCGGGTGAGGGTCGCGCCGGCGCGGTGGGCGGCGCGGCTGAGGGTGTGTTCCGTCCGGCGGGGCAGCTGGGCGACTTCCGCCTGCAGGGCCCACAGGTACGGGGAGCGGAGCGCCGGGGTCCAGGTGCCCGTGGTGAGACACAGCGTGACCCGCCACCCGTCCTGCAGCGTGAAGACAGCGTGGGCCGCAGGATCGAGCGGGGCGCGTCCGGAAGAGCGTGGCGCGTCAGACATCCCCCTGACCCTGCCACGCCCTGACCGCCGATTCTGGAATGGAAGGACCCGTTCCCTGGACACGTGTCGGAGGTCCGCACCACTCGTCTGGCGGGGCTGGCGGATCAGTGGGACGACGGCGCCGTCCGGAACCGGGAGCGCTGCCAGTACCGAACGAAGTCCTCGATCTGCGCCGCGAACGCTCCGAAGGACGGCTCCTTGACCAGGTATGAACTGGCAATCAGGTCGTACGCGCGGTCCACGTCCTCGGGGTGCGACGAGGTGGAGAGCATCACGACCGGCAGGTGGCGGAACGCGGTGTCCGCGCGGATGGCCTGGAGGACCTCCAGGCCGCTGAGACTGGGCATGTTGACGTCCAGGATGATCACGTCCGGCAGCGCGCCCGCCTGGGCGCGCTCCTGCAGCCAGCGGAGGGCCGCCTCGCCGCTTTGAATGGTCCGGACCGTGACGTCCTGATCGGCCGCGGCGAAGGCTTCTTCCGCCAGCAGGCAGTCCGCTGGATTGTCGTCCACCAGCAGGACGCACAGTCGGCGGGTGGGGCGTGACGTCTTCATGAAGGTCAGTCTGCCACGGAATCCAGTGGGTCCACCTGACCGGCATCGGTGCGCGCCCCGCGCCAGAAGTCCAGCAGGTGCGTCAGCACACGTTGTAGCTCGGTGTACTGGAAGGGTTTCGTCAGGAATCCAGCGGCGTGGGCGGCGTACGCGGCCTTAATGTCGGTGGGTGCGGCACTGGTGGAGTAGATGACCACTGGGATGCGCCGGGTGGCGGGATCGGTTTTGAGGTCGCGCAGCAGATCCAGGCCGGACTGACCGGGCAGGTGCAGGTCGAGCAGGATCAGGTCCGGGCATCGGCCGTGCCGGCAGTGCGTCCAGGCGTCGGTCCCGGACTGAACGAGGGTCAGGTGGACGTCCGGATGGTCGGCCTGGAGGGTGTCTTCGATGAGCAGTAGATCGCTGGTCTGGTCATCGATGACCAGCAGGTGAAACGGGTCGGGCATGACCCCTGTAGTGTGGGGACCTCCGGCAGGATCCTCATAGGGGGGGATCAGGTCAACACCACTTGGCTCAACAGTTCATGAAGATTGAACTCAGTACAGACGGCCGCCGTGAGGTCACCGGTCTTGCTCGTGAACATGACCGACCCCTAGGCTGACCCATGCCCTTCACTCCTGGGGACCGGCTACCGGCCGAAGTGCGCGACGCGCAGGACGGCGTGCTGTATCACGTCGTGCGGCCGGACCTGCAACTGGTGACGTTCGTGCGCCTCGCGGGCACGTGGCACTGGCGGTTCCTGAACGGCTCTCAACCAGACGGCATGGGGACCTGGGCGGACGCGCAGCGCATTCAGGCGGGCGGTGACCCGTGACAGCCCCCTGCTGGAGGATGACCGCGCCGAGCATCATGCCGTACGCTGGCTCATGTCACCCGAGCACCACACGCTGGCGGACCTGGAGCGGTCGCTGCTCCGACGCCTCCTGCACCTATCCCCGGAGCATCTGCAGGACGTGGAGGACCGGGCCGCGCAGGCGCGTCTACTGCCCGCTGAGTACTGCGCGGCGATCCTCCGCGCTCACCTACAGGGGCAGGTTGGTGCGCTGGAATGGGCCGAACAGTCCGACTCCCCTTAGCCGCTGGCGTCCTCCTCAAGATCCTGGGTCGTTGGGGCGGGCCCGGACGAGGTCATACACGCCCCGCGCGACACGCACCACCCGGCCTTTCTTGCCCCAGTGACTCAGGTTGACGGACGTCCGGGCGCGCGTCTCACCGGTCACCTGACCGTACAGCGCCGTCGCCAGACGCTCGATCGTGACGGGCCACTCGACCATCTGCGCCCGCGCCCACAGGGGTTCCCCGGCCGGTGGGACGGTCACGCCCGCCCGCTGCAAGCGCCGCAGACGCGCGGACACCGCCGTGCCGTGTACGCCCAGTTCCTGCCCGATGGTCTGCAGGGTCTGCCCGGCCTGACGGCGTTCAAGCACCAGCGCGTCCGTGTGAGCGTCCGTGTGATGCGCGGGCAGGTGCCGGCGGAGCGCGTACCCGAGCGCTTCACGCCACAGGGCCGTCCAGGAGCCCAGGCGGGCCGTGAGGGCCGCGGCGTCGGGCAGGTCACCGCGGGTGGCGTCGTATTCGTCGCGGGTCGGGAGCATCGTGTGGCGCGTGATGTACCACGCGAGCTGCCGCAGCAGCGCCAGGTCCTGCGCGGACCGGGCCGTCACGACGGTGCGTGCAGCGCGACGACAATCGGATCGACCGGACACCGCAGCCAGATGGAACAGGGGGAGGGCACGGGATCAGCGTAGCGTCACCGCGGGGCACCGGCGCTCACCTGGTGGGGCAGCCGGTGCCCCGCGCGTCACGTCAGGTGCCGGTGGCCGCTGGAAAGTGGCACCATCCGTAGAAGGTGGTCAGTGCCTCCATCTGCGCCACGAACGTCGGGAAGTCCTGGTGCTTGACCAGATACAGGGTGGCCAGCTCGTCGTACGCTCGCGCGATGTCGGCCTCATCCCGCGACGAACTGAGAATCACCACCGGGTCGTGGGTCAGTGCCGGGTGGGCCCGCATGCGCTGCAAGGTCTCATGCCCGTCCATGACGGGCATGTTCAGATCCAGGACGACGACATCCGGTTTCACGCTGTCCGGGTCCAGCAGGGTGGCGAGCACCTGCTGACCGTTCTCGCAGTACGTCACCTCGGTCGGGGCGTCCACGTGCTCGAACGCCGCTTCGGCCAGCAGGCGGTCGGGGAGATTGTCGTCCGCGAGCAGGAGACGGAGCGGGGCGGCCATACCCCACTGTGGCAGAGGCCGGCCGGACGCGCTGACGATCGTCGTCACCCCTGATCAGGGGGTCCGGATTCGCCGCACGCGGTGTGCAGCGCGGGCGCTGGGGGAGGGGTGTTCATGGGACGACGTGGACTGATGGCCGCGCCGGATGCCGCGCTGCAGGTCTCTGCGCAGCTTCGGAGTGCCCGCTTCCCGGCCGTCAGAACACGACGCCGGGCTCATGCTCCTCGGGGGTGTGATCGAACGCCAGCACGCTCACGCCCGTCTGTTCGGCCGCGTCCCACACCCGCACCTCCAGCGGCAGGTACCCGCGGTCATGGATCACCAGTTCCAGGTGAGGGATGAGAAAGTGCCCGGCGGGTTCCCAGATCCAGGGTGTGAAGCGCAGCGTGAGGCGGCTGCCATCCCCGAGGCCGAACACCACGCGTTCCTGCTCGTGCTGAGCGGGCAGGGTCTCGCGCAGCCACGCGATCTGCGTGAGGTTCGCCTCGTCGTGTGGAGTCATGCACGCAGTGTGACAGGCCCGCTCACCTGCGCGTGCCGTACCTGACCACTGGGGGTACGCTCAGGGCATGCGCGCCCTGATGCCCCTGCTGCTCCTGTCGACCGCTGCCGCGCAGGTCCCCGCCACGGTGAGCGGTATTCCGACCGTCACGGACGGGGACACCCTCGTGATCCGGGGCGTGAAGGTGCGTCTCTTCGGGATTGACGCGCCGGAATCCAGTCAGACCTGCACCCGCGCCGGGAAGGTGTACGGCTGCGGGCGGGAGGCGGCGTTCGCCCTGGCGGACCTCGTGCGGAACAAGACCGTCACCTGCACCCGCAAGGACACCGACCGCTACGGGCGCATGGTCGGCGTGTGTGCCGTCGGCGGGACGGAGATCAACCGCTGGCTGGTGCAGCAGGGTTGGGCGCTCCCCTACCTGCAGTACGGCGGCGGAATCTACAGCAGCGCGGCGGGCCAGGCGAAGAGCGCGAAACGAGGCCTGTACGCCGGCACCTTCCAGAACCCATGGGACTACCGGAAGAACCCGGGCAGTCCGCCCACGGCCGGGACCGCCCGGACGAATACCGTGCCCCCCGCCCCGGCCACGACCGGCGTCACCTACGCGAACTGCGCTGCCGTCCGCGCTGCTGGGAAGGCGCCCCTCCTGCGCGGCCAGCCGGGCTACGCGCCAAAACTCGACCGGGACAGCGACGGGGTGGCCTGCGAGTAATCGGTGGCCCACTCAATTTGCACGCCAGGCATTCCCAGGGGCACGGGCGAGTCCGCCAATTGGGAGCAGATGCCAGAGATAAGGCTTGAGGGGAAGCGCTCACTCTGACGGACGACACGATTCACGCTGAGGCGGATCGTGTTCACGCACCTCCGCATCCTCCTCACTCGAGGTGGACGGCAACCTCTCACTTCGATTCATTCGCTGCGGGCTTGCCAGATCAGCAAGCCCGCAGCGATAGGTTCAGAGTCCTACTTCACAAATCAATGTACTACCGGGATTCTTCAGTCGCTTCACCTCAACACCCCAACAACGGAGCTCAGAATTCCCGGGCGAAGAAGAGTTGACGGAGGTAGACGAAACGAGGCGTGAGGGGCGGAAGCTTATCGGCAGAGTTGAACAGCGTGTCATACGACCAATTCCGATCGGGCGCATTGTAGACGGCACTGGACCACGCTCCCTTCGCCTTCTTGGGTGAGCCCAACGAAACGAAGCTCCCCACGTACTTGAACTCTTTGGCAGTCCAGTTCTCGTGGAAGCGTGGGTAGTTCTCCAGGCCTCCGTTGTACTTTGAACTCCCGGTGACGTCCGTACCTCCGAGGAACGCAGCGTGAATTTCCGTCGGGTTGGCAGGATCAGCCACCGTGGTTAGAGCGGTTTTCTTCCCATCGACCCAGGCGCTGGACAGCACATTGATGGTGTCACCCATCAGGCTCGCCGGCACATTACCTGCCACGTTGTAGTCGCCCTGAACGTACAGGGGTTGGTTCGTGGCGATGCTGAGGCCTTTCGGTGCTGGTCCGCCAGCCGGTCCGAGTGCGGCGCCATTTTTCATTCGAACGCCGTACTTGTTCTGATCACTGCCTTCCGGGTAGAAGCTGAAGTGAATCGCCAGTCCGCCGCCACTGGTGTCAGACATCGTCAGGACTTTGCCGTCTTGAGCGGTGAACTTTCCACTGCTCTGAATGCACGCCAGCAGTTTCGCTTGATCCACGTCCATCATGGTGATCTGACGAGCTTCACGCGAGTCGTAAAACGTTGTGCTCTGCGTCAGGGCGGCGCATGATTGCAACGCGTTCGTGGCTGCTGTGTCCTCGCTCCCGTCAGCACGCTGGACTGCCGGCTTGTTGGTCAAGGTATTCCAGACGACCCGGACGTCCGCTTTACTCCACAGTTCGCTGCCTCCAAGGCCAGCCCGGTCAGGAGCCAGGGAATCGAGCGACGGGACTGTGAGGGCAGGCTGACGAGATTTCACCTGACCGCCGTAGCTCTGGAGTTGAGCGTCAGTCATGGGACTGGTGAAGCACCCGGGTGCGTCCTTACCGGCGAATTTCATCGTGCCGCCGTTGCACGTGCCGTTTTCTTTACGCACGCGGCGAATCTCCCCGCCAGCCGTGGTCTGGCCGGTGATGTCCAGCGAGACGCCGGGAGAGAGGTAGAGGTCCTTATTGGTGTGCACTCGGCCGTTGAGGACCATGGGACGACCGGGATTGATTTCCAGATCGTCGGTGTAGAACGCCGCGAACTGGAAGAGAGGAACCAGGCGGCTCTGGAATTCCATTTCCACGTTAGCTTCGGTCAAGCTGTCTTTTACAGCGCTGCCGACGACGCGGTAGGCGTACTGCTGGTAACTGAGTCCAGCGTAGGTTTCACCTGGCGCGACCGTGCCGGTTTCAACGAGGTTGCCACTGGCATCTTTTTCCGTCGTTTCATACACGAAGGTCGTGACAGTTCGGTTCCCGATCGCGTAGGAGATACAGGTGAAGTCTCCACTCCCGGCGGCACATTTGCTGGAATCGGTGACGCTCGTTCCGGAGGGACGTTCATAATTGACGAATTTCGCTCGGATCTCCGTGGCGCGCATGTTCATGCCCCCTTCGGCGGCCATGAAGCCTGCGAGGCTATTGGCATTCGCCTGCGCCGTTCGGGGAGAGTTGAGACTCGTGAACATGTACGTCGTGACCAGCAGCATCAGCATCGCCATAACCAGCAGGGCGCTGATCAACATGTAGCCATGCTCCCGGGCACTCCGGTTCGGACGCTGGACGGGTGGGGGGGTGAGGGGCAACATTACCGGTCCTCCGAGAAGACATTCCGGGGCACAAACGACGATGTGAACGTCCTGGTCCCTGTGCTCGTGCCGACTTTCTGCTGCGCAGTCAGGACAATGTCGAGCCGATAGAGGTCCTTCCAGGTGAGTGGGGAGGTCGGGAAGGATCCAGTGACGACAGTAGGCGTGCCGCTCTGCAGGACGAAGGGTTGAATATCGAACTCAGTGACGCCAGGCAGATACCGGACGGCGTCCCCCGTGCCGACTTTTCTCGTGAGGTACGTTCCATCCTGCTGATACGACACTTCTTCCATGATGTACAGCCGTGGGCTGTGATCTGCCTCGTAATCGTTGAGCCATTTGCCGCCGCCACGGTGAATATGCTGCCCTGAGTTGTCTTCGGCGTCGTAGACGAACATTTCGCCGACCTTGGTCACGGGATCGTAGATGTAGGCATCGACCTTGCCACCCTGTTTGATCCGGTAGGCTTTCCACTCGTCGAGGCCCAGCTCAGTCGACGTGTCCTTGCACCCGTCGGGATATTTATCGGCCTTGCCTCCTCCTTTTTTAGACACGAAGACGACGTCCGTCGCTGTGCCCGCTTTCACGTCCTTGCAGACGGGGAGCACTGCGTCAAGGATGCTTCGGCGCATCGTGATCGTTTCTGATCCCTTCGATCCGCTGACCAGGAGAGCCGGGACGTCCCGCGTCATCCGCTCTCCAGCTTGACGGAGGTCATTGGTCATGGCGGTGAGTGCGACCGAGGCGTTCTGGTTGACGGCCACCCGTGCCATATCCGCCTGGTACATCCGTTGCGATGAGAACACGAGGTTCAGCAGGGCAGTCATGACGATGCCGCTGACCGCCATGACAATCAGCAGTTCCGTCAAGGTAAAGCCGGAGCGCGCGCCGTTCACTTGGCCCTCAGGTCGGTCAGGACCGTTTCACCCATGAACAGCACTGTGGTTCCCGAGAGGATAGACAGCCGCACGCTTTTCTGATTGCTGGCGCAGAATGACGTCGTCACGCAGTATTCCTGGCGTATGGTGAACGCCCTGTTGTTGTAGGTCACGTTCTCCTCCGTTTTGCCGGTGACAGGGATCGTGGTCAACGCTTCCCTTTTCAGATCGTCGAACTCACGTTGAGCTAGTTGAATGGCCTGAGTTTTGGTATCGGCCTGCTGGTTGACCCGAAAGATACTCAGCATCAGCGCGATCAGGGCCATGACTCCGATGGCGATGACGCTGATCGTGACCAGCACTTCGATGAGAGTGAAGCCCTGCTGATGGTTCATTTGACCTCCGTTGCGCCGCCAGCATAGACCGTGACCGTTCTGGACCGGGCATTCTTGTCGGTGAAGGTGACCGTCGGCAGTGTCGAACTGCCGGTTAAAATTCCCCGACTGGTAAAGCAGGAGGTCCATTCTGTTGCGAAGGTGCTGATGGTGAGGTCATTCGGCGCCGTGTAGGTGAGGGCGGGTAACGTGGTCCAACCAGAAGCTGGTGCTGCGCAGGAGGTGGCCACGCTGGTCGTGTACACCCGGCTGGAGGCTGGGCGTTGAATGCGGACCGCGCTCGTCGATGCGATGGCGCGGGCGCGACTGGCGGTCAGGACGCTGTTCAGTGCGCGGGCGGCCTCATCGGCGGGTTGTCGGAGTCGCCCGACGTTGAAGGCGGCGATGGTTCCGAGGATGCCGAGAATGGCGATCACGACGAGGATCTCAATCAGCGTGAAGGCATCTTCGCTGCGGCGAGCGAAGCGTCGTACCGTTGGGCGTGCGTTCCGTATCGCCGGGGATATCATTGAATGGCATTATCGAGGGTGAATTGTCACAGGACTGGTGCAAATGACCAGGAGTGCATGCACCTGATTGGGGGGATTATTTTCTGTGAAAAACCGCACTTTTCACATTCGGTTGTAAACATTTAAGTGGCCATGATTTCAGAAGAGGCACCTCTTACTACCCGTATTCTGCTAAGAATTTGGACTTTTATGATGCACTTGTCAACGCCTATATAATGTTCTGCAAGTGGTAATGATATGCCGATTTGATACAATGATGTTTTAAGAATATTTACTTATGTGGAATTGGAGGCGATTTCGCTAGTTTTCTCATATGCCGCAGATTCCGCTCAGAATAGCCACTCCCTATATGCTTTTTCAGATAAAGCGCTAATTCTGATACAATTTTGGTCTTATCTGGCTTATCTTCAAGAAAAATATTTAACTTATTTCCGACTTGCCATTGAATATCCGAAGCCTCAGAGTCGCAATATTCATGTCCTGACTTTATAATATCGAACACTTGATAAAAGAAATCCTGAGTATCTGCCTGATTTGTTTCCTGCATATATCCTCGAAAGTGAGAGCTACACTTAGAATGCCGGGAAGGCCACATATACATCGCAAGCTAGTCTTTTATAAGTGCTTTTAATAATCCCAACCCTCTTAGATTGCACCGATGATATTCTCGGACCATGCCAAAATGACCCACCGGAATTGTATTCCGCTATACAACTGACCGCACCCAAGATCCGTCTGGACCGTGATGTTGGCCTAGATTTTATTGCTCAGTGTCTAATGTGTCTCCAGAAAATGACCAGATAGAGATATTCAAATAAGACGCCGCTACATCATTCTTGCGGATCCGGACAGACCGTACCAAGGTGGTCCGCCAGTCTCTGAAGCGCCGGGACGTCGACACGCTGATCTGCCTGAACCTGGACACCCTGCGTCTGCTCGGCCGGGGGGGGCGCCCACACCAGCCCCCACACCCTGCGCGCTTACGCGACGCTTACCTCGCCTACGCCCTCCCCCTCGGGTGGAAGCGCATGACGGAGCACGACACGGACCTCACGGTTGGGTACCTCCGCGCCCTCGAACGGACCGGCCTGACCCCCGGCACGATCAACGCCCGCCGGTCTGCAGCCCGCGCGCTGCACCGGGCGCTCCGCTGGGCTGGAGTGCTGCAGGCGGACCCGTTCGGGGATACCCCACGCGTCGCGGACCCCACGGACCCCTGGTCCCGGCGCGACGCGTACACCCGCGAGGACATCGCCGCCCCGATGGCCGTCGCGGACCCGGATGAGCAGCTGATGCTGCTGCTGGGGGCGCACGGGGCGCTCAGGATGAGCGAGATGTTGAGCCTGACCTGGGACCGCGTGGAGTTGGACAGGCGGCGAATGACGGTCACTGGCAAGGGGCGCAAGACCGCGAGGGCCCACCTATCCGGCCCGGTGCACGCTGCCCTCACAGACGTACCTGAGGACAGCCGCACTGGGTACGTGCTCCCGTGGCGGAGCCCGAAATCCATCCGGATGCTGCTGCGCGCTCTGTGCACCCTGGCCGGGGTCACGTACGAGCGGCGTCAGGTGCACGGCCTGCGCCACGCGGCGGCGACCATGTTGCTCGAACAGACGGGCGATATATATATCGTCAGCCGCCACCTGCGCCACAGCACCGTCGGCACCACCCAGGTCTACGCCAAAATGCGTCCTGAACGTCTAACAGAAGCTTTGGACGACTGGGAATGACACGAAAAAAGGCCCCCCTGCCACTGGCCGAAGCCGGGGCAGGGGGGCAGAACGGCGCATGTTGTCCGTCGTGTCAGGGCAGCAGAGGAGGCCAGAGGCGGATGACGGGCACTGCCCCCTGCCCTGCCCGGTAGGCGTAGAGGCTCGACTGCCGGATCCGGGCCGGTTCCGTGCTTGCCGCCTGGAAGGTCACGTCGAGCCGCTCCACCGGGATGGGCGGAAGGTTACACGCCCAACTGCCTGCCTGCGCGCGGCACCAGTCGGCGGCCGCGCCCGCAGGCGTGACGTGATCACCCTGTACCCGCAGCGCAGGGCCGTCCCCCGCGCGGGCCGCGTCACCGGTCAAGCTGCCCGGGCCAGGGTTCGTGATGGTGACCGTCAGGCCCTGCACGTCAAGCGTCGACCGTTCGGGTGGCAGGCCGCACGCCACGATCAGCAGGGGCAGCAGCAGCGCGGCCCGCCTCACAGGCCCCACTCCTCGCGCAGGTCCTGGACGACCGCGAGGACCCGCTGCCGGTTCGGCTCGCTGAGGTAGGGGCTGCGGTCGAGAAGATCCGGCGCGATCGGCGCGAGGCGCAGCGCCAGGGCGACCGCCTGTTCACGCGTCAGGCTCTGCGGCAGCAGGTCACCCAGCACGGCGCGCAGGGTGGCCAGCGCCGCGGCGGGCAGCGCAGTGCTCGTCGGTAGGCTTATCAGGCCGCGCGCCTGGAGCGCCGCGTCGAACGCGGCCGCCGGCGGGGATGCGACGTCGGCACCAGCAGGCGCGGCGGCTGAGGTGGCCACTGCTGGAGGACTCACCGCGCCGCCCGGCCAGATCCAGCCCAGCACAGTGCGCGCCCCGTCCCGCCCGGCGATCGCCACCACGCCCGCGAGCACCCCGTTCAGCAGCGCGGCCGGCAGGTCTGGCAGGGTCAGTGGGACACCGCTCGGCAGCAGGCCTGCCGCGAAGCGCAGCGCGACGCTGCCCCCCATGCCGATCACGAACGCGACCGTCCACCAGCGCCACGGCTGCCAGTTCAGGGGCGGCTCCCTACGGGCCGCGTTGCGCTTCCAGGTCTCCACCAACCCGAACACCACGAGGCCCAGCGCCACCGGGTTGCTCGCCATCATGCGCAGCCAGCTCAGCGGATCCGCGCCCAGGTCCGGCATCACCGGCTGTGCGAACGCGGACCCGCAGGCCAGCAGCATCAGCGCCAGCAGCCAGCGGGCCTGCGCGTCGACGAGGGCCACCATTCCAACTGTCCAGTTCAGTACTCGAGTCATCTCACCCTCCAGGGCAATGGGCGAGCGGCCACCCCGCGCTGGAGGTGGCCGCCCTGTTCGAAGGTGCTCAGCGTTCGGCGATCCAGAGGCGCTGCGGATCCGTGGCGTTCACGACCGTGCCGCCGGGCAGGGTCACGCGCTGCCCGGCGACGTCGCGCCAGCCACCCTGACCGTCCGGCACCAACACCACCGGCGCGTCGGCCACCGGCTTCGGCCCTGGTGGTGTTGGTGCTGGGGGGATCACCGGCGAGGCCGGCACGCGGGCCATGGCGTCGCGGTACGCGGGCTGCGCGACGCCCCGCAGGCCGTCCGTCCACTGGAAGTGCATCCCGTCCTCCCAGGGATCCGACCAGAGGCCACCCCACTCCCAGCCGCACTCCTGGAAGCACCTCACGACGTCCATGTCGATCTGCATCCGGGCACGCGGGACGCCGTACCCGTTCCAGGCCGCGTCGAAATCGACGGCGATGCCCAGCGCGTGCGTGCTGATCTGCGCGTCCGAATCGTGCCCCACCCGGCGTGGGTTGTACCAGCCGTCGAAGGTCCGCAGCCGCCCCGTCAGGCCGCGGCGGCGCAGCTCCGCCCACGTCGCCCGCAGGGGCTCGACGACCAGGCGGTGCACGCGGATCCGCGTGACGTGGACGGCCGGGTTGCTGTAGCGCGGCCAGCCGGGGAACTCGCTCAGCTGCAGCGTCACGAGGTTCGCGGCCTCCCACGCCGGGTTGGGCGTGAACGTGGCGCTCCCCCTGGGCACCACGGCGCCCGGCCCGAGCGGGTTGCCGTAGTGCGCCACCAGCTGCTGCACGCTATCCCCACCGGGTCGCGCGCCGATCAGTGCCGTCCAGTCCGTCATCGGCCACTCTCCGTGGTGCACGAGCCGGGAATCACGAACGGCAGGCGGTACGCGGCCGCGTCCGTGTTGAACGCCGTCGCGCCCGCCCGGATCTCGTACACGCCCGGCGGCAAGAGCGGTACAGGCATCGAGCGGGACGTCTTGACCTGCGTCCCGACGTCCTGATCGGTCCACACGAAGAAGTCCAGCGCGCCGTCCGGCACGACCGTCATCCCCCGCGTTACGTCCCAGATGCTGCGCGCGATGGCCAGCACCGTCGGCGCGCGCCGCACCACCAGCTGCGGGTGCCACGTGAGCGCGTTGCCCGGGCACACCGTCGGATGATCCGGGAGGTACGCCTCCTGCGTGAACGCGAACGGGGGCGGGCTGGCCAGGGTGCGCACGCCGACGAACACCAGGCCGAGCAGGGCCAGGGCGAACACGGACATGGCCAGGCGATCCAGGAGGCGGAGCTGCCGGTGTGTTTTCATGGCGTTCCTCCGAAGAGCTTGAGCAGCGCGGCGATCAGGCCGACGATGCTCAGCAGGCTGGTGCCACCCAGGAACGTCAGGACGCGCATGATGCCCTGCTGGAACGCTTTTTCCTTGTCGCGTTCACTCTGAATGGCTTTGACGGTCGTCTGGATCTCGTCGGTCACGACGCGGATGGGGCGGACATTCATGCCCGGGTTCCCGTCGACGATCTGAGAGAGACGCTGCACCTCGTCGGAGAGGCGCGAGAGGGGATCGGGTGTCGTCATGGGCCTCCAGGGCCGCCCGGCAGAATGAGACACGCGCTCCAGGCCGGGTGGCTGGAGCGCGCGAGGGGAGTTGACCTGTTATGGAACGCGGGGAGGGAGAGGGTCGTCCGCGTGCCGCTGGTATGACTGGACAGCGATGACGCTGGCGGTGATGAGGAGGGCCGCCAGTGCCACGCCAAGGGCGGCGGGGAGGGAGACACTCAGGGCCAAGGCTCCCGCGAGGGGAACGAGGAGCGCCGTGAGAAGGGCGGGCACGCGGCGCTTCATGGACAGGAGCATGCAGCGGCGCAGGTAGGTGGACCGGTCAGGAGGCAGCGGCGACGTCACAGCCTCAGTGTGTCCCGCTGCTCATGTCAGAAATGTCATGAACGCCCACGCCGGTCTGACACGCCAAACAGTCAGCGTGTCGCCCCCGCTTCAGAGCGGGGGCGGATCGTGGAGTCGGGAGGGTCAATCGCCGGCAGACCAGGTCGGCGGCACGGGCCGCATCCGGGGTTGTCTCGGGCCGCGCCACGCGAGATACCCGAACCACAGGGCCAGACTCACCCCGAGCGCCACCTGAATCAACACGAAGGCGAGCAGAATCGACATGTCTTGCAGTTTCACCTCCGCCGCTGAAGTGAACACGAGAGGCAGATCAACGGGCGGTTGACGGTTTGCGCATGCAATACCCCGACTCCTCTCATGGAGCGTGGACCGTCACCGTGCTGACGGTGATTCGCCGGTCCGTCGGTGTGATTGGCGACGACTGAAGTCAGTGGCGACGTCACGACGACGTCGCTCATGCGCAGATCAGGCGGACCCGTGCACGTCGCGGGCCGTGAGTCGGGCAGTCCGAGGGGTGCGACGCTCACGCCGCAGGCCTGCAGGTACCGGGGCACGTACGCGACCGCTGGGGGCTCCGTCCAGTCGCCGCGCCGGGCGATGGCCAGGCAGTGCGCGGCCTCGTGCGCCGACACCTCCGGGGTCAGCAGCCGGTCGAACATGACGTGCACCTCGCATATGCCGTCCGGCCGCATCCACGCGGTTCCCAGCACGTGCCCGTCCAACCCACCAGGGCGGGCGGAGCGGTCCAGCGCCTGCTGACTGATCTCCGCGTGCCACTCGATCCGCACCCCGGGCCAGGGGGTGGTGACGAGCGGCGCCGGCGGCTCGGGGACCGGGGGGGAGGTCTGGGGCGGACCGCACCCGGTCAGGACGGCCAGCAGGGACAGGAGGGGTCGGGTCATGGGTCACCTCGGGGGGAAAGCGAACCCGCCCGGAGCGGCGGCTCGGGCGGGTTCAGGGTGGGGTGGGGTCACCAGTCGGTGGGAATGTCCTCGGCGGTGGGCGGCGCGCTGCACTGCGGCTCGGCGCGGTCCGTCCAGCCCAGCGGACGGCGGCTCTGCCCGCAGGACCGCAGGTACGCCTGCGCGTACGCCTCAGGCCAGCGCTCGAACAGCTGGTGCGTGTGCGGATCCGGATGCTGCGGGTCCCCGAATACCCGCAGCTTCGCGGCCGCGAGGCAATGCCCGAACTCGTGCGCCGCGATGCGCGTGAGCTGGCCGGGCGAGACGCTCGGGTCGATGTCCACCACGCAGGAGGACGCGCCGGGCAGGACACTCGCGTGCCCGGCCGTGCCGGGGTTGCCGGTCCGGCGGGCCAGTTCGCCGGGCGTGGTCCAGCGCCACGTGACGGTCACGCCGTGGAGGGTGCTGGACCACTGGGCGTTGTCGCGGGGCGGAGCGGTGACGCTGCAGGCGGCGAGCAGGAGGGGCAGGGCGAGGGCGGCCAGGGGGCGTGGGTGCAAGGGGGGACCTCCAGGGATGTGGGCAGCACGAAGCGCGCAGCTCCGGTGAGCGGCCGCGCGCAGAGTCGGTGTGACCCGTTGGCATGACGTTATATCTGAGGTAACGTACCGTCAAGCATAACGTGCCTGAATCAGGCACATTCGTGCACGGGAGGTGCTACGGTGACCGATGTGAATCAGGATGTGTGCCGCCAGGTCAAGGCCGTGATGAAAGAGGACGGTATGACCCAGGAGGCCGTGGCGCAGCAGATGAACGTGGACCGCGTCTACATCAACCGCATGCTCAACAACGGCACCAGCAAGATCCCGATGCGCTGGGGCCAGCTCCTGGATCTGCTCGGCCTCGAACTGGTCATCCGACGCAAACAGGACCGGTAGGCTCCGTAGGCGGGGGCCGGAGTAGAAGAACTCACCCCAAGATGAGAAGCGCCGCGACCCTGGAAAGGGAAGCGGCGCTCCTCATCTCTGCAGAGGCTGATGCTGAGGGTCACCGGCCCGCACCTCCCACCCCCCATCAGCATCCGACCCCCGTGCAGGAACCAGGGCCGAAGGCACCCAGTTGGTCAGGGCGCCTCCACCGTGGTCGTGCCATGACCGACTTTCCGGCCCCCACTGGACTGCAGAATGCGCCGCAGTCCCGCCTCCCACGTCAGGCGCTGCAGGATACCGACGCCCAGCAGGTACGCCAGTCGGTCAAACCAGCTGCTTGCCCGCACCTGCGAGACCACCTGCAACCGGTGCCGATCCCCACCCAGCGGTTCCGTACGACACTCGATCCAGCCAGACTCGGAGTGCTGCTTCAGAGTGTGCAGGCGGAAGCAGTCCGGGTGGATCGCTGTGACGTGCACCCGCGCGCGGCGCACACCGAGCATCAGGATGGTGAACTGATCGCCGACTTCCGTCCGGCGCGGACCTGGCTGAACCCGCCGGAACCAGGCCAGAGGTTTGGGGATGCGCTCCGGTAGATGCTGTAAGGCGCTGTCCACCACATCGGTCATGGGCCGGGTCGGCGCCGCCAGATCAATCCAGTAGGTGCGGCGCGTGACTGGACCAACCCCGTCCCGCAGCGTAGTGCCGTGCCAGCCGTTGAAGGGAAGACGGAGGAAACGCGCGGCGTATGCTCCGGCAAGGAACACCAGGAACCGGTGAACCTTCATGGCGTGTCACAGGTGGAGGGCAACCCGGGCGATAGCCAAAGACTGTAGTTTCTCATACGGAAGTCTCTCCTCTTGCGGGACGGTCCTTGTGAATTGCGCCTGAATGGACTACAGGCAACCTCTCATGCGGCTGCTGCCTGGTCAGGGCAGATACGGCACGCCGTCGACTTGCCCTCCCGGGCTGAGTGCCGCGACCCTGGGGAGGGAAGCGGCGTTCAACATTTCCACAATGTGCGGATTCGGATGAACTCTTACACTTGGCAGCATGAACGACGAGCGTGCCACCGACGACCTGGTGCTGCTCGATCTGCACTATTCCGGGGTGCTGCGCGGTGAACTCGCGGACGAGGTGCAGACACGTCTTCAGCATGATCCGGCGTTCCAGGTGGCGGCTGAGCAGTACCTGGCGGACTGGTCTGAGCTGCTTGACGTCTTCGACCCGGATGGACTTGTGCCGGACGGCGCTGAAGACCGGCTGATTGCGCGACTCCGGGCTGACGTCCACGAGTAACCACCATCCTCGACAGCTGGGTTTTGCGCGTGTTCCGGGCCTGATTTCAGGCCCGGTTCTGTGTGGAATTCACACTACCGAATTGGCTCCCACGTAGCGCCAGATCGCGCCATCCGACCACACCGGCGCGGATTTCCCGGCCGCTGGATCGGACACCAATGCCGCCGCGCCCGCCGCACCGCCCAGGTTCTGCCCATTCGCGAACGGCAGCGTGGCGCGGGTCAGCACCGTGTACCGTACGGTTCCACCCAGGGTCAACGCCGCTTTAATCACATTGTTCGAGTCGATCACGTTCCACTGATTCAGCGTGTAGTCGAAGGCTCTGTACCGGACATCTTCAGGTTGAGGCTGTGCTGGACGCAAAATTCCTGAACGTATGATCGGT
>NZ_BMQN01000029.1 GCF_014648135.1 Deinococcus sedimenti
GTGAGGTTCCCGTGCTCCACGCCGTGGAGCACGTTCAGGTCATCTCCACCGCCCGCTGTAACAATCTGGTGGAGCAATCTCACCCACCCACCCGGCAGCAAGAACGAAGCCAACTGGGATTCAAGCGCCGGAAACGAACACAAGAATTCCTCGCCCTGCACGCCCGAGTCTCGAACCTCCATCGACACACGCGAACCACCGTTCCCGCCACACTCAGATGAAGCCATCAATCCGCAGCTCTTCTCCGCTGGCGAGAGGCGATGCAGCAGGTGGCTTGATTCTCAAGCCACCTGCTGAGCTACTCCGGCCTCACTCAGGTTAAGTTGCCAGAACCCCGTGTGCGTCCGGTGCCTCGGGGAGAAGCCCGCCCACGTAGACTGGTACGAATCCCGATGAGCCCGTTTTTAACCCGCATCCGCAATCGGATGACCATGCTTCATGGCGACGTCGTTCTAGAGACCCCTGCTTCATCATTCCGAAAGTCGACCGACATCCTGCTCGTAGATCGCCGCCAGAACGCCGACCGCGCGGTCTCGCCAACGCCTCGACAGCGCCGCCACCGCAGGGTTCAAATGCGTGGGGTCGACGAGTAGGAGTGCCCCTTCCCGGACCGGCACGACGATCTGCCCAGCGCCGAGATGGGGCCTGCGCAGGATCCGCCAGGCTTCTTCCGCCCCGACGCGCCGGGAGCCCGGACCGAGCGTCTCCGTCGTTGGAATGTCGCCGTCGCAGAGCGATATCAACAGCGCGACCAGTTCGGCTTCGTGCACTCGCATGGTGCCCAAGATGCACGGCTCTTGGTCGGTCAAGACGCTCTGCGTCCGAAGAGGGCGTCAAACTTCGTGCGTTCCTCTGTCCTGTATAGGACGCTCAGGCCGTGTTTGGCACGTGTCACGGCGACGTAGGTCAATTGCCTGAGCTGCTCTTCGTCCGCCGTGGAGATCGCCTGCGGATCAACGAGGATCACGACCTGCGTTTCGCAGCCTTTGAATCGCCGGGCGGTCGTGAGACCCAATGGCGAGCTCTCCTCGACACTCGACAGGACGCGGATGGAGTGGCCGCCGACCGTGACATCCATCGACGCAGCTTCGGGCGAGATGACGACGATCTCGGAGGGCAGGTAGCCGACGCCGAGCCATCGCTTGACTTCCCGTTCCAGGGCGTCCGGCAGATGCTGGTAGCCGTGGACCTCAATCGGTGCGCCATCGGCGCGCAACGCTCGAATCCGATCGTCCTTCACGATCCGGCGTCCGAGTTCCGCGATCTGACGGGTGTTGCGTAGATTTTCCCGCAGCACCTTCTTGTATGGGGATCGCCCGTTGCAGTGGTCCTCCTCGAATGCCGCGAACCGTTCTCCCACGTCGCGTTTGAAGATATCCTGTTGGACGTCGCCCAGGAAATGCCAGCGGCCTTCGGCGAATCCGCCTTCAATGATCGTGTTCAGGAAGAATAGGTACTGGTCCTCAAAGATGTCGGGGTACTCGTCCACGACGACCAGATCGTATTTGATCTCCTCTTCGTCGGCCGCCTGAGCGGCCTTGTCGGGCAGGATCCTTTCCAGGAAGTCGGGCGCGTCGCGTTCGGCGGGCGTGCAGAGATGCGACGCGATGTCCGACATGAACTTGTGTATCGTGTCGGCTTCAAAGCGGCCGTCGGCCATGTGCCTCGCCTTCTGCGAGAGGAAGGCGTTGTAACAGAGGTAGAGCACTCGGGCTCCCGGATTCTCCCGGAGGTAACGGTGGAGCAGGTCTATCGCCATGACGGTCTTCCCGGATCCGGCCGGACCGTGGACGACGTGCGGGCTATGGTCGTTGTCGAAGATGCTGTCGATGACGTCCGACTGCTGTTCGGTGAGTTCCAGCGCTTCGCGTTCCGCCGCTTCAATCATGCTGCGGGGATCGTGGGCGGGCTGGAAGCGGGGTTGGAACTGGTCCCGGACGAATGCCTGGGCCTGCGGGTGGAGCGGCTGCGGAACGGTGCCCGCCGTGGCGTACCCGGCGACGCGCGCGATCGCTTCGACGATCCCGTCCTGCATCTCGCGCTCGTCGACGATCTGCCGCCGGTCCCAGGACACGCCTCCGGCCTTGCCGAGGGTGGCGAAGGGCAGGAGGACTCCGGTGACGACGTGGACGTGGGCGCGGACGGTCTCCTTCTTGCGGGCTTCGGTCAGGATGGACAGGATGTCGCTCCTGGCGCGCTCCACCTGGACGAGCGGGTCCTTTCGGCTGCCGTCCTGGTATCGCACGAAGATCCGGTCGTCGCGCTCTTCGACGGACTCGTGACCTTTGATCTCGAGGAGCACCACCGTGCTGGCTCCGGGGATGAGGACGACCAAATCCACCTCGCCGCCGTTCGGCGACCGGTCCGGTTTGATGCGGACGGAGTGGAGGACGACCCAGTCGCGCGCCGCCGGGTGGTCCCGGACACGCTCCAGTTCGGCGAGGACGCGGCGCTCCCCGCGGTTGGCGAGATCGGCGATCCGTCCGCTGTGCAGTTGGAGTTCCATCTTCCTCAAGTCTCGCACGGGCGACGTGGGAAGCGACGCTCAAACGGGCGTATCGCCGCGGAGCGGCCGGCGGAGTTCAACGTCCCGCGCGTAGTCGCTGTCGAGTTCGGAAAACGTGACGGAGCCGGCTCCGTCGCACACCCGCCATTCCCAGAGGGGATTCAAGCGCACCTTGCCGTTCTCGACGGTTACGCAGTGCTGGGTGCCGAACGCGAGCCGCAGGCGACGCATCGCCCGTGCGAGGACTGACATGCCGGGCCGACCGGACCGCCCGAGGACGTACCGGCAGAGAGTTTCCTCCGATTCTTCGCCGACCTCGCAGAGCCGGCAGGCAACCGCCGTTGCTTCGGGGGTGAGGTCCAGGTGTACCGGCCGGTCCGCCACGACCAGTCGGGGATGCCCGTACAGGGGGACGAGGACGGTCCTGGGCGGCGTGTGGGCCTCCTGCGGCAGCGGCCGTCCCGACGCGCGGGCCCAGGCGTAGAGATCCCTGAGGAACGGCGCTTCAAACTGGAGCTGACCAGGAAGGGGACGGGCGGCAAGGACCGACTCCAGACGTCGCGCCGCCGCGTCCTCGTCGCTTCTGTCCAGGGCGATCCCGGCCAGATGCAGGCCCGCCCGGACGCGGACGGAATGCTCGGCCCGTCGACTGGCCTCCTCCAGTGCGCGGACGTCGCCGGAGAGAATGTCGTCGCTCAGGTCCACGGACGCCCGAGCGAGTCGCCCGGCGCCGGCCGATCCAGTGGCCCGAAGCGTCCGGACGAGCCCGGCGGCGGCGGCCCGGCCGGTCCGGAGCCACACGAGCTGCGCCTGGAGGTGCGCGATCCGGACGCGGACGTCCACGCTCGTCTCCACGTCGGCCGCCCAGGCGAGACTCCCAGCCGCGCGGTCGTATTCGCCGGTCAGGATCCAGAGGTGGGCTCTGCCGTAGTGCAGCAGGCCGGCGTGCTGTCTGGCCTCGCCCCGTTCGGTCGACAGGAGGTCGCGTTCGAAGGCGTCGGCGGCCAGGTCTAGGCGCATCGACTGCGTCAGCGACCAACCGAGGTTGTAGTTCACGAGCGCGAGATGGGCGTACCGGCCGTGTTCACGCAGCCTCTCCCGGGCATCCAGGTACGCCCCCACGGCCTCGTCCCGGCGCCCCTGCAGGCCGAACAGAACCGCCGAGGCAAAGCGGGCTTCCCCGAAACGCAGGGACGAGACGGGCACCGCGGCCGCCGCGCGGGCGTACGCGGCCTCGGCCTCGGCGTACTCTCCGGCATGCTGGTGGAGCATGCCGCGCAGGCGCCACCGGGTGCTGCTCGCCTGCGGTTCCAGGCCCTCGTCCGGGGGCAGCGCGGCCAGCGCCTCCTCGGGCCGTCCGTCCAGGAACAGCCGGTAGGCCTCGAGAAACCGGGGGGTCGGGTCAGGTGTCGTCATCCGTGGCGGCGGGCGTTTCGCCTGTGCATACAGTAGCGGTCAGGAGGGGCGGCAGGTGCCCGACGTCCTCCGCCGCGCCGCGGGCGGCGGAGAAGGCGAGAGCCAGAGCGAGCAGGAAACGCGTGACGGGTCGGAACATGAGGTACCTCCGGGGACGGGCAGGCCGTCGCCCTGCGCAGGAGTGCGCGGCTCGGACCGTCGGCGACGGCCCTACGTCCACAGACGCGAAATCGGAGCCCGGCCTTCAGGCGGCCTGCGCGGCCCGGCCCGCGCGCGCGTGCATGGCCCGCAAGACACGGATCGCCGCCCGCTCCGTTGCCCGCACCACGGACTCGTCCGTGAAGGCGGCCCGGGCGACCGCCGTGCGTCCGCGGGCGTCGAACAGCCAGTCCCGGGTCGCGTCCCGCAGGAGCAGGTCAATCTCGGCGGGCGTGGCGCGGTAGAGCCCGTCCAGCAGAGCCCCGAACACGGGGACGAGAACCGTTCCGACCGTCCGCCTCAGGTCGAGCAGGAGGCTGTACTCCAGGTCGGACTCCCGGACTCGGCCGATGTCTCCGTCGGACTCCTCGAGAGGGCGGGTCAGCGCCTCCTCAAAGTCGTAGACGTACCGACCGGTCCCCTCCGGCGTGCCGGTCAGGTTGACCCGCGCCCCGAACAGGCGCTGCCGGTTCACGAACGCCGAATTGTTGGCGGCGTATCGGGCGAACCCCGTCGGGGCGGCGGCCGCGCCGGCTTGCGCGGACGCCCAGAGGGCCACGATCACCGGGTCGCCGATCGCGGCCGACAGCACCTCGCGGACGTCCGAGCCGCGCAGGAACCCGTCACGGCGACGGCCGCGAGGCAGGTGGCTGGCGCGGGCCGGATCGACACGCACGACGAAGCCGGCGGCGTCCTCACGGTCGAGGACGTCTGCGAACTCCACCGCGAGGACATCCGTGAGCGGAGCCACGACAGGCGTGAGGACCCGGCCGACGTCGTTCCTGAACGTCTCGCCGGCATAGGTCGAGTTCGCGGCGCGGAGCACGTCGCCGGCGAGCAACGCGTCGCGGACGTTTCGTTTGGAGGTGGACGCCAGTTCGGCCTCCACGGCGGCCGCGAGCAGGCGGCCGGGGGGAGCATCGGAGGACTGGAGGTCACGGAGGGCGGAGCAGACGGACGCCAGCGCGGTCAGGAAGTCGGTTGAAGCCATTGCCGCGTGCCGCAGGCACGCGTGAAAGGTGAGGACCGCTACTGTACGGTGGAGATGCCGCGGACCGCCTGACGCGAAAGGCGCACTGCCGCTAGGCCGGTGCGCCTACCGTCGTGCCGGGTGTATTGATGCGGTACGCGAGAGCCGTCGCCTGCGGTGGGCTCCGACTCGGTAGAGTCGAGGTTCCCCAAAGTGGCGGCTCTATCCTCGGATCTTCAGTCGAGCGGATCGATCGGCCAGGTCCGGTCGGTGGCCAGGGTCGGCGCGAGGAGCGCCGGATCCTGTCGCACGCGCGTCAGGTCGCTGGTCCAGCAGTAGTCTGGGCCGAGGTGGAGGCGCCCGTTCGAGGAAACGACGACCTCCCGGTCTCCGACGAGTCGTCTCAGCCGCTGGACGACCTGCCGGACACGGGCGACACGGTGGGCCGCGTCGTCGTGGCGTACCCTGCCGGACGTGCCGCGACCTTCCGGCAGCAGCCGCTCTGCCACCTCGGTCAGCCTGGCGCCTGGATGCTCCGTCAGGTACGCGACCAGCAGGGCGAGATCGGGACCGACGTTCAGGCGGACGGGCGGGTCTCCCAGCATCAGGTGGGGGGGATCGGTGACGTACACCGCGGCGGGAACCGGTTCTTCGATTCGCACCGTCTCGACCGGAGAAAGGAGACGTTCGAACGCAGACGCTTCAATGGCGTCCAGCACAGACTTGGCGTCCCCTGTCGCGTCCGGTCGTGCGAGCCTCGCCTGTTCCACTGCCTCGTAGGGAGCTCGGTCTACGAGCAGCGCGGCCAGCGTCGCATGGGCGTGAAAGTTCCAAGTACTCGTCCGGGCGAATGACACGGCGCGTCGTGCGTGATGCACCGCCCTCCTCGGGTCGGCCGTCGACTGCGCCCGCAGGCATAGGACGGGCACCCGCAGCTCTCCTGCCTTGGACGTGTCCGCGAGGCGGTGGGCTTCCGCGAAGGCCTCCCCCGCTTCACGGAGGTGACCGGACAAGCTGGCCGACCGGGCGAGGATCAGGTGGGCCAGAATCAGACGTTTACGGTCGGCGGCGGCGTAGGGCAGCAGGTTCAGGGCTTCGTCATGGGCTTCGCGCGGCCGGCCGGTCTCGCAAAGCCAGGCGGCCCGTGCCAACCGGAGCTCGTCCGACGCGAGGCCGACCGGCGCCGTAGCGCCTAACCGGAAGGGTATAGGGTCGCGGCCGTTCCGGAGGTCGCTCATGAGCGCTTCCACCGGGCTCGGAGGCGACTGGGCGGCCCCAGCTGGCTCGGTTCGTGCCGGCGAAGGCACGAACCGAGCCAGAGGGAAGCAGTCGGTCAGGAGCCCAGGCGGGAAGCGGGAGCGGTCCGACGTCATGACGGACGACCGCTCCGGTGCCGAGTGCCGACGGCCGCCGGATCGGGTGGCCGCATTTCCTCGTGGGGCGGCACGATCCGGCTCAGACGGGAGAGATGAGCGGTGGGGCCGTCCTCACCTTCTTGAGATGGTCCAGGATGGCCCGGCCGATCACCCGGCCGAGTTCGGGTGGCACGGCGTTGCCGATCTGGCGCCCGTGCCGCGCGAATGAGGCGGCCTCCCCGGGCCGGACGAACTGGTACGAGCGCGGGAAGGTCTGGAGGATCGCGCCTTCCCTCAGGCTCAGCCCACGGTCTTGGGTCGGGTGGACGAACCGGCCGGTCCCGATGTTGTAGAACTGCGTGGTCATGGTGGGAGCGGGCTGTTCGGGATCCATGCGTCCGTAGACCGAACCGTAGGTCGCACCAGACGCCTTGAGGTGACACGCGAGTTTCAGGTCGTCCGGCCAGTCCGCCCACGTGCCGCCGGGTTTGGAAGCCTCCGCCCGTTTCCGGTTCCTCTCCGTCAACTTATAGGTCTTGTGCAGCGGATCGTGCGGATCGGTGCCTCCAGCGTCCAATCGTGGCAGATCACGCAGGGCCTCGCCGACGGTCGCCATTTCCTTCCGGGCGTGCGTCGCCGGAGGCAACGCGACCTTCCCCCACCGTGAGGCGAAGAGGACGAGGCGGCGCCTTGCCTGCGGGATCCCGTAGTCGGGCCCGAAGACGCGGTATTCGCTCACCTCGTACCCGGCCCTCTCGAGCGACGCTTTGAACTCCGCGTAGATCGGGAATTTGCCTTTCGTCGCCAGCCGCACGACGTTCTCCATGCTCACCACTTCGGGTTTGAGCGTCAGGATCAGGTCCAGGAAGGCCTGGAGGGGCGCCCATTCGCGTTGCAGTTCCTCGGCGGACTTGCCGATCTTGGTCTTGGCGGCTGCTGTGGAATACGGCTGACACGGCGCGCAACCGACCAGGACACGGATCGCGCCCGGCGGGTAGTGGGCCGCGAGATCGTCCGCCGTGACGGTCGTGATGTCCGCGTGTAGGAACGTCGCTCCGTCGTTGTTCGCCTCGTAGGCGAAGCTGCAGCTGTCGTCCAGATCGTAGCCGGCCGTGACCTGCAATCCGGCTTCCCGGAGGCCGTAGGTGAGCCCGCCGACGCCGCAGAACATGTCGACGGCGACCACCGGTCGTTCGGAAATTCGTAGACTGTGTCGCTTTTGTCCACTCATCGCGTCGTACCGACTATAGCCGCTCGCGCTCCTTCGGGGAGCCGCGCGACCCGACGGGAGCGACCGGTTGCGGCACAGGTCCGCCGTGGACCGTGTCCGGATGCCGAGAACCGGGCGATCGCGGCGGCGGTCGCCGACTCCACAGGCGTTCACACACGCCTCTGTGGTGATCGGGAGTCCTCGCGGTCACTGCCGACTGCGGTACACGCCCTGGATTCCCACGCCGTCCACGTCGACATGCGGAATCCGGAAACTCCGGGGATGAACCCATTTCCCGTGCATGGGCATCGTCTCGTCCGGTCGGAGTCCGAAGAACCACGCCCGCTCGCCGGGCAGGAACGACCAGCGCGCTGCGCCGGAAATCAGGACCGTCCTGCCCGCCTCGTCCCTGAGGGCCGTGCGATCGTCGGTCGGATCAGCAGGCGAATGCCTGCCCCTTACCTCTCCCCAGACGTCGTACGGCGCGACAGGGCCCTCCACGGAGGTCTGTCCCCACCAGGACACGGCACGACTCCGGTAGCCGGGGCACCGGTGTCTGACCGGACACGCCCCGCAGTGGGGTCCGGGGACCGCGACGGCGGCCGCTTCGACCGGACGTCCGCTCGGGAACCTGACGAGGAGGTCTTCCAGTCGGGCTCGGGTGTCCGCCCTTTCTGGTTCGCCCCACGGCACCTCCACGCGGTCGGAACCGTGGAGCCACAGCCGGACCCGAAGACCGGGTTCCAGCGTTTCGAGCATCGTCGCGTACAGCCACAGTTGCTGTGAGAGGGGGAGACTCGGGCGTCCGCCGCGCGTCGTGACGCCGGACTTCAGATCCGTGACGTGCACTTCGGCACCGATTCGTTCGATCAGATCCGGGCGCCCTGTGAGACGCAGCTCCGGTACCTCGAGCCGTCGTTCGCGACCCGTGGGGATCCGGGGGTCGCGGTCGCCGAGGAGATCTCGGGGCGGAGCGCGCCGTGACGGCGAAGCGTGACGCGCGGCGCCGGACGCCCAGGCGAGCAGTCTCGCCTGTCCTTTACGCCAGACCGTGCGCCCGACGGCCCTCCGGAGCGGCACCAGTCCCGCCTGCGGCCAGAGCATCCGGGCAGCCTCCTCGGTCGTCTGCAGGACCTCGTTGAAGACCTCCGTGACGTCGTGGGGGCCCGCCCGGGCGAGGCGGGCCACGGTCTCGTGCAGGACGGTGCCGAGCAGCGCCGCCGGGTTCGGCGGAAGCCGCTCGGCTTCGCCAAGTCCGTGCAGCTGAGACAGGGGACACCGTTCGAGAGCGTGGAAACCGGACGGACTGAACCGCTCTGGGATGCGGACCGTCGTCAGGAGTTCCGGGACTACCGGGGGGCGTGCGCTCCCCGGCGTCAACGGGCGAGCGTCGCCTGCTGCTTGATCCATTCCCGCACCTGCACCTGGCGCCGTTCGAGGTTGAACGTGTCCCAGCAGAGCGTCGCGCCGCTCGATTCGGCGGCCGCCTCCTCGTCGGCCTGGGCGAGGATCGTCCCGGCCGCCAGTTCGGCGTTCGGGTCCCAGTTCCAGAGCGGATGCGCGACGAGTACCCACGGCGTCAACCCGCTGTTTCCCTTCTTGATCCGGAAGGCCGGAACCATCCCGCCTGCAAAGAGTCTCGTTTCGCCACCGAATCCTTCGACCATCTCTTCGGCGAGCCGCTCGGCGTCGTCTAGGTGACCCTTCAGGCCGGGACTCTCGAAGTCGCCGTCCAGGCCGCACGAGAACGTCGGGTCAAGCAGCGCCCTTAGATAAGTCAGGCCCAGGCGCCAGTCCAACAGGCCGTGGAAGTGCTGGTTTCCGTACCTCAAGAGGCAGCGGTAGCACGCTGTCGAGCAGTCGCTGTGGTCGGCTCCTTCGAACTCCGACCGCGGGTAGGCGGTCGCGTCCGTGAGCATCGACCGGGCGAACGACAGGATGCGGGGTACCATCTCGCCCGGCGCGGGCTCGCTGAGGATCCGGCAGAACCCGGCGCCGTTGACCAGCTCGTCCGTGATCTGCAGGAGCGGGCGAGCCGGCGCGCGGCCGAAGAGGCGCGGTTCCAGAACGGCCAGTTCCTCGGGCGCGATGTCGAGCTCCAATGCCGCCCGACTGACGGTCATGAACGTGGCTGACAGCGCCGCTGCGCGCACACCCTGCCACCTCGACCTGGCGTGGTCCGACTCCTCGACTCCTTCGGTCCGCAGGGGCATGCGGTGCAGCGCGAGCGCGGGGTTCAGGGCCGTCGGAGCGAGGTAGAGGGAATCGGTCGTCTTGGGGGCGGCGAGCCAGACGGGGGGACGCTCGCTCGACTCCGCGGTGAATCCGTAGCGGTGCACGCCCGGTACCTCGGCCAGCTCCTGGTGCGGCAGCCGGAAGTCTCTGCGACCGCGCCTGATCACCTGGTTCCCGCCGGTCGTCACGAAACCGGTGCCCGACCGCCCGCGGTTGAGGCGGTAGGTGCGTGCCCGGCCGTCGAAGGCTACGGCGAGACTCGCCCCGAACGACGTGCCGTCTTCCGGTGGCAGCCCGTACGTCACCGGCGCGATTGCGCTGCCTTCGGCCTGGACGGTGCGGTGACGGGCGCCGCCGCCCCCCTCCTCGTTGCGGGGCCGCCGACCGAAATCGGTCCGGAAGCCGTTCGGGACCACGCAGTCGTGACCGCTGTCCTCGTCCAGCGGCGAGCCGCAGGCCCGGCAGGTCGCGTCCTGAGTCGTGTCGGCCGGGCCGATCCTGGCCCACGCGCTGCAGGCCCGGCACTGGGTCAGCCGGAACCTCTCCCCGAACGCGTCGTCCCGGAAGGCCTTGACCGGGACGACCTGCCCTTTCCTGCCGAACGGAGGCAGGTCGAGGTCGGGCGTGAACCCGACGGAGACGTACTCGAACTTGTCCTTCACGAGGCGCGCTTCGGGAGCGAACTCGTAGATGGCCACGTCCAGATCGCGCTCCACGCTGTCGAACTCCTCTCGACCTCCCGTGCGACGCGTCCCCAGGTAGAGGTTCCGGACCCGCGTGGGCATGCCGTACATGGGCAGCAGTCCGGTCTCCGCCACGGCCTGCGCCAGGCCGGGCGCCACTTCCGCGGTGACGCCGTCCAGCTCGGCGAGCAGTTCGTCCAGCGCCGGACGGATCACTTCGGTCTTGCCGTCCGCCGCGAGGACGCCCCGGAACCGCTCGGCTTCCCCGGCGGTCGCCTCCAGCGCCCCGCGGAGTCTGTCCCGCCACCGGGAACCGTTCAGGTACGTTGCGACCGGTACGAACTCGCCGTGGATGTCCGGCGGCGACATGAGATCGCCGGGGTACAGGCGGTCGCCCGCCGCGCGGTCCTGCTGACGGAGCAGCCCGAACGCGTCCACCAGCCATTTCTTGCGCAGGAAGCGCTGGGCGATGGAGCCCATGCTCTTGGTCAGGACCGGGGGTGGCGGCACGTCGCCCGTCATCCGTTCGGGATTGCGGAAGTAATGGAGATCGTGGCTCTTGGTGCGGCAGACGGTCAAGGCCATGGAGAACGCCTGACCGCGGCGACCGGCACGTCCGACCCGTTGCTGGTAGTTGAACCGCTGCGGCGGCATGTTGGCCTGCATGACCGCCTGGAGCGGGCCGATGTCGATCCCGACTTCCATGGTCGTCGTTACGGCCAGCAGGTCGATAGTGGCCTTGCGCTCATGGAGTTCCCCTGCCCCCGTCTCGATCTCGTTGAGGTCGTCCGCATGGTCGTCATCCACTGGCTCGCCGTCTGCGTGGCCGTCGCCGGAGTCGTCGCATATCGGCACGAAGATCCCCTTGAATTCCCGCTGCCGCGCGGCCGGGTCTTCGGTCTGCCCGGTCAGTTCCTCGCAGTGCAGGCGGAAGAAGGGCGCCACCTCGCTCGACTCGTCTTCCCAGTGGTCGACGGCACGGTTCACCCGCCGGCCGAGGAAGTTGACGGCCCTGAGCGAGGCGACGGTCCCGAAAGGCGCCTCCGGCAGCTTGGTCAGGCACCGCGTGCAGAGCTCGGCGCCGCGGTGCAGGTGGACCCGCGAGCAGGTGTCGCAGCGCCAGAAGCTGTCCTCGGGCCGCGCGACATGGAAGCGGATCCGGCTCATCGAGACGATCCCTCCCCTATGGCCGGCCGCGGCAAGGTCGTTCAGGGCGGTCTCGAGTCGAGCTTCGCCGTCCGTTTCTCCCCAGACGGCCTTCGCGTAGGCCAGGACCTTACCCCGCGCCGTCCCTCTCGGTCCGATCTCTATCAAGGGATCGTCCTCGGAACGGTACTTGGAAGGATCGTACCGGTAGGCGTCCGTCAGGACTCGGATCAGCGCCGCGAGTTCCGAGACCCGGCCGGCAGTGCGCCGGCTTTCGGGAAGGTCGGTCGGCCGGACCGTCACGTAGCCCAGACCGGCTTCCTCGAACGAGAAGTACGTCTTGTTGAAGACGACGTCGGTCATGGCGCGCTGGAAGCGGTAGATCAGGGGGCGTCTCGCGCTCGACAGCGCCTTGTTCTTGTCGGTGTCCGCTTTCCAGTGGATCCGGTCGCCGCTTTTCAACTCGAAGAAGGTGTCCCAGTCAAAGAGCCGTTCGCGTGTTTCGTTGGTGGTGCCTTTGGGTCTGTCGATCCCAGCGTCGTCGTACGGGTGAACGCCCTGCCGGACCATCGCGGCGATCAGCGGGCGCACCTCCTGTCCGTCAAGCGTCTCCGCCACGTTGAGATCGTAATCCTCCACGAGATCCGCGAACGCCACCGACGGGTCGTCGGCGGTCTTCAGCGCCGCGGTCGCCGCGTCGAGGCGTGCCCCGATCCCGGCCATGTCGCCGAAACGTCGCTCCACCGCGGCCCGCTCCATGTCGGCTTCCAGCTCGCGAATCTCGGTGGTCAGCTCGTCCGGCGTGCGGCGTGCGGCCGCGTGTTCCTGAAGGCAGACGAAGAGTATCTCGCGGCGCAGGTCCTGGTGATGCAGACGTTCAATGTCCAGCGCTGCCCTCGCCGCGTCCTGACGGCTGTCCGAGAAGGAGACCAGCTTCGGGGCGTTGCTCGGGTCGGCGACGCGCTGCACGTCGAACAGTTCGGTCGCCAGCAGCTGCGTGGTCTTTCCGAAACCGGCGCGGAAGTTGCGGAGCGGCGAGAGGCGTCCCATGCCCTTCTGCCGGGGTCCGTAGTCCGTACCGCACTTGGGACAGGCGTAGGGGACGTGCGTCTCGGGGTCGTTCGGCTTCCGCTTGTGGCGGTCCGTGGAACCGGCGAGGCGTTCGTAGAGGAAACCGGGCACGGTATCCGACACTCCCGGTGCCGCCGGACGGACCGCGTTGTGGACCGTGACGATCCCGGTCACCCGGTCCAGGTTCCCGGCTTTCCAACTCTTGGGGCACTTCTCGGGGGCGAGGTCGGTGGGCCAGAACACCGCGTACTGGTCGTAGGAGAGTTCCTCGAACCGTTGCGACGCCGCGGTGTCGGGCAGTCCGTCCAGCAGCGGTTCGTGAGGCAGCAGTTCGGTCTTCGGAGAGCGTGTGGACCCCTGCGACCGCATGCCGCCCACGAACAGCTCGCCGCAGCATTCGCAGTAGAGCACCTCGAACTGCCTCAGCACCTTCGGATCCTCGTCACCGATGTCGAACCGTTTCCGGCTCTCCCGCTCAATGCTGAGCCGACCGATCTCTGCCTTTCGGGCCGTGGTCCGTTCGGAAGCGGGCAGGCCGGCGTTCTTCCAGACCGGTGCGTACAGCCCCTCGACGCTGCGGAAGAACGTGTGGATGCGGAAAGACGGCGCCTCAGTCACGCGCCGGGCCAGTCCGTCGCCGCAGCCCCGGACGAAGAGGACCGCGCGGATCGCGCGCAGGGCGAGGTCGAACGGCAGGTCCTCCGGCACCGGGTGGCCGTTCCTCAAGTCCCGGAAGAGGGTCCAGGCGAGCCGCCTGGCCGTCACGGCGCGGGTGCGTCCCTCTTCCGGAATCCAGCACGCGACGGCGACGGCGGCCGCCGCTGCCCTGGCGACGTCTGCGACGACGTCTTCCAGCGGCCGGTCGG
Source organism: Deinococcus sedimenti (assembly GCF_014648135.1). Classification (NCBI taxonomy): domain Bacteria; kingdom Thermotogati; phylum Deinococcota; class Deinococci; order Deinococcales; family Deinococcaceae; genus Deinococcus; species Deinococcus sedimenti. Next base: position 13,657 of record NZ_BMQN01000029.1, read on the forward strand.
CGTGCGGCACGCCCAGCTGCCCGGCCACGGCCGCCCAGAGCGTGGCCGCGTCCGGCATGTGCAGCGCGTCGTCGGCGGTCAGGGGACGGTCTTCCGTGTCACGCGCCCGGGACGCGGCGGTATGGTCGAGGAGGTCAGTGAACGGCGTCGACTCCAGGCCTCCACGATTGTCGCCGTGAGCTTCGTAGGGAATCTCCCGTCCGGCCACGATGGCTTCCCGCCAGGCCGCTCTGGCGTCCTCCGGCGTCTCGGCGTGCGTGCCGAACCGTCCGAACATGTCCCACAGGTATTCGACGCTGGCGTCGGCGCCGGCCGCGCCGGGCGTCGTCGGGAGGGAGGCGCTGGACGCGAGGATCCTGAGCTTGTGCCGCTGACCTTCCGCCGTGAGTCCGAGGCGGTCGAGAAGGAGCCGCAGCAGGTACGCGACCTCGGTCCCGGCGGAACCGCGTTGGAGGTGCAGCTCGTCCAGGACGAGGTAGAAGTACGAGTCGGGTTCCTCCAGCCACTCCTTCGTCTGCCGGAAGATGTCGTCGTCCACCTCGCGCGACAGCATCGCGCTGAGCATGCTCACGTTCGTGATGAGGAGGTCCGGCGGCGTCCGCTGCATGTCCCACCGGGAGATCAGTTCGCCGCCGTCGGTGGACGGGAACATGAACGGCGAGTCGTCCCCGAACGCGGAGGCGGCCTCTTTCGGATCGAACGGGTCCGTGTGCCCGGGGCCGTTTCGCCAGGCGTACTCGCGCGCCTGGCGCTGTCCCAGTTCCGCCTGTGCCATCTCCCCGAACAGTTGCGTCTGCCGCCGGACCCGGCGGCGGAATTCGGCCTCCCGGACGCTCTTGAACGTCGCCGAACCGTCCTCGCCTGTGTCGCCGTCCGAGGTGGGCAGATCCAGCCGACCGTCGTCGGCGCTCATGTCCAGGAGGTGGCGGAACGCCGGGTTGTCCTCGTGGCCGGTGACCGGGCTCTTGCCGGTGTAGCGTCCGAAGAAGATGCGGTTGCCGCCGAACTCCCGGTCCATGACCGCCCGGGCCTCCCGGGAGTCCAGGGCCTTGCGCAGACGGACCATCTGGTCTTCCACGAGCGCGTTCATCGGGTACAGGATCAGCGCGCGGACGGCGGCCGGCCGGCGTTCGCCCTGCCGGTGGGACACCACCGGCGACCGGCGCGGATGCGCCTTTGAGGGCCGCCGTTCGGACGGGATCTCGGTGAACGAAGGCTGGAACTGCCCGTCTTCCTTCACCTTGCCGTATGGTCGTCCGGTCGCCGGATCGGTCCACCAGCGCCGGGTCAGGAATTCCGCGTCGGGCGCTTCCCACGTCGCGGCTTCGCCGGCGAGCGCGGCGAACACCGGCAGGAGGAAGGATTCGGTCTTGCCCGAACCGGTTCCCGACGTGACGATCCCCGGCGTGCCGGGGCGCACGCCACGGGTCAACATCTGCAGCTGATGAAGGTAGGGCGCGTATTTCGCCTGCCGCGTGAGCGGCCCCGCGCCGACGGTCACAGGGACGGACGGGAACAGGCCCGCCAGGACCAGTTCGACGAACGCACGTCGGCGGAATTCCGGCACGGCGCCGAGCGGATCCTCGCCGGTGGCCGGGGGACGCAGCAGGTCCTCGAACCTCCACTCGGACGGCATGTAGCGGGGGAGCGGCTCCACGAGCGGCTCGGTGCACAGCGTGCCGGGGGCGCGCAGGAGCCTGCGCCGCTCCTCGGCGACGTCGGCGTCGCCGATACGGAACGCGGTGTCGAGATAGCTCAGGTAGAGCTCACGGATTCTGACGAAACTGCCGATTGGATCTTGCATGGCATCTCCAGCGGGAACGGGTACGCCCGAACGTCTCAGGACGGGAGCAGGGGAGGGTTGAGGTACGCCGAGAGCGAGGCCCGGTACGGACCGGACAGAGGGTAGCCGTACCCGACCACTCCGCCGTCTTCGGCGAGTGTCGGACCCGAGAGCCCGTCGCCGATCACGGCGCAGAGCCGACCGAAGCGGAGCGGCAGGTAGAGGCCCTGCGCCCAGGTCCTCCAGACGGGTCGTCCGGGATCGTCGTCGAAGGGGAGATCTCCGTATTTCAGCAGGTACGCCTTCGTCAAGGTGGCGTTCCGGAGCTCGGAGCTGTAGAAGTCCACGCCGTCGCGACGAATCACGTACAGCGGGCAGGAGCCGGCATGACGACGGAGTTCGACGGCGATGCCGTCCGATTCCCGCGCCGCGGCCGGACGGAAACGAGACGCCTTCCAGTCCCAGACCCGTTCGCTGACATAGGCGGATCCGGCCGGCGGCCGATCCCCGGGCGAGTCGTCCGGCACCTGGACGGCGATATCCGGATCGAGCCACCGGAGCGGCGCCAGTTCGAAATCGGCGGACAGCCGCTCCAAGACCTCCGTCTTCGCGACGTCCACCTGGAACACCGCCGGCTGCCAGGGGTTCGCGGCGAGGCGGCGGGTGACGACCGCGCCCCGCCGCCTCGCCGCCTGCGCGAACCCGCCCGCGTCGGACGACGGGAGCAGGCCGAGTAACGTCGCCCGGTACCGGCGGCCGACGGGGTAGACGACGAAGCCCGGTCGGCGCGCGACGACGTACGTGACCGGCTGGGCGCGTGCATGGACGACATCCAGTAGCCCCGCCTCCACCCAGGCCCGGAGCAGTTCGTACAGCGTGTCCGACCGGTCGAACCGGTCGAAGCCTGTCGCGCGCGCGAACGCCTCCACCGCCGTGTTGAGGCGGATCCCGCTCCGCCGCACGGCCAGGGCCGCGAAGACGTCCACCAGCCGCCGGGTCCGGTCTTCCGGCTCCACGCCCGTCCAGGCGGAACCGCCACCGGTACGGGTTCCGCCGACCGTCTCGTCAGGCTCGTCCGCGGCGTCCCGCGCCCGGTCCCTGAACGACGCCAGGACGGCCTGAACTCGCGGGTGACGTTCGACCGGATCCACTCGGTCGGGACCGACGACCACACCGACACTGGCGCTGCGGTGCACGGCCAAGCGCCAGACCTTCCGGTCGCGGGCGTGGAGGCTCTTGCTCGGCATGCGCGGCGTGGGCGAGTCCGGATCGCCGACGAACAGCAGCTGCGTCGGCCGGCCGCTGTCGCCGACGACCAGCCATTCGTGCGTGTCGCTGCGCGCCGCAGCGACGTCGCCGAGTCGGGCACCCAGGTGGAGCACGTCCCGGACGGCTCCGAGGAGATCGACACGTCGGCCGGGCGTCCCGGTCGAGACCCAGTCGGGCATTTCGCCGGACCGTTCGATCTCGACGGCGGCCGCACCGCATCCTTCAAGGGCGTAGACGCCGGATCCGACCGGCTTGTAGTCGTGCGTCAGGTGCCGGCGGCCGAGAGCGAATTCGCAGCTGGCAGTGTTGTCGTCGCCCTCGGCGGCCGGCCAGCGGACCAGGGCGAGGTAGCGGCCGGGCGCGCCGGCGAGGGGCGCGTCGGGCAGGATCCACTCGTCGGGAGTGTCCACGGACTTCGTGGCCGAGCAGACGAAGATCCCGTCCACGTCCAGGATGTCCACCGATGAGGAGCCGGCGAACCGGATCCGCGGCAGGAAGCCTTCAAGCGCGACGTATCCGTCGTCGCCCCGCACGCCACCCACGATCCGCACGGACGGGGAAGCCATGGTGGCCTGCAGGTGCGTCGCACCTTCCAGACCGGCCGGAGCCTCCTGGGCGATACGGACCCGACAGTCCACGACCTGGCTCCAGCCCTGGAGGAGGGCGGGTTCCCGGCGACCGCCGAAATGTGAGACGAACGCCCCGACCAGGTCGTCGCGGACCAGGGCCATGTCCGCCTGCTCCGCGTCCGTGCCCGAGACCAGTTCGAACGCTCCGCCCGCCAGGGCGCGGAAGACCAGGACGCCTCGCCTGAAGTGTCTCGCGGGCCGAGTCGCGAGCGTCCCTCCTCCCAACGCCGTTGTCACGGCCGCCTGCACCGGATCGGGCGTCCCCGCGCCCGCCAGTCGGACGAGCCGGGTCAGGCCGTCGTGCTCGAACCTGAGCGGCACCTTCTCCAGGCCAGGAGGCAGCGCCGCGCCGTCCGTACAGGCCAGGTAAGGCCGGAGCAGGTCCTCGTCGTCGTCGAACTCGGCGAGCAGCCGCACGTCCCAGGCGCCGGCGTCCCGGCGGCCGTGGAGCCCCGTCCTGAGCGCTTCCTGCCGCACCGCCCTCCAGAAGGCGCTGTTCCGGACGTCGGCTCCGGTTTCGACGAAACGGTCCACGAACTGCTCGAGATCCTTACGGAATCCCGGGCTGAAGGTGTCTTTCGCGTCCTGGAGCAGTTTGATCACTCGCCGCAGAGGCGGCTCGTCGCCCGACAGGTCGTTCGTTTCCAACAGCTGCCGAAGTCTGGAGCGGTCGCGGTCGTGGGGAAAAGCGAGGAACCAGGACGCTCCGATCACGGTCCGGAACGTGTCGTAAGGCGGCAGGACGAGCCGCCGGACCGCGTGCGCGGCCGTCCATTCGCTGAGAGTTCGCCATAGGACGGGAAGGCACTCCATGGACTGGGTCTTCCCGAACACGGCCTCCATACGTCCGTGGAAGCCGTGTTCCTTCCCGAAGGGGTACCCGTACGCGACCAGACACGTCAACCACAGCATCGCGAAGAAACGGGGCGGACTCTCCGACGTGGGGCTCCAACCCGTCTCCTTGAGGCAGAAAGAACCGAAGGACTCGCCGGGCGGCAGTCTCCACCGCATCACGGCGACGAAACGCTTCACCACGTCGTCCGCGTCCGCTTCCGGGTCGCCCGTCATCAGGGCCAGCTCGTGTGGTGTCGCGGGCAGCTGCTCCACCGGCGTCGCCTTCTCACCCGCTCCAAGGGAGAAATGGTAGGCGGCGAGCCTGGTGTTCCATTCGTCGTAGCTCCATGCACGCCAATCTCGGACGGCCGTCGGCTGTGTTCCGGTCATGAGTCCTCTCCCGAATCCGCCGGCCCGTATCCGGTCGACGTGAAATGATGCGACGTTCTAACACCTGTTTGGACGGCGACCGAGTCGATTTAACCGGCACCCGTTGGGGGCGTACCCCGTGGACAAGTTCTCCCATCAGGTGTTGACGACACGAATATGAATGTAAACCAATAAAGAAAAATTTCACGAATTCGCCTGTATTCTTATCATCTGGAAGACCAACGGGCGTCTCTCGGAAGCATGAAGCCTGGCGAAAAGCCGTGGCAGACCCGATGCTCTAGGTTCGGAGCATGCCCGACCGACTCACGAAGGAGCAGCGCAGCGCCCTCATGGGCAGGGTTCGGCAGAAGGACACAGCCCCCGAACTCGCTCTGCGTTCCGCGCTCCACCGGCGCGGTCTGCGTTTCAGGAAGAACGTCAGAGGTCTGCCGGGATCGCCGGACATCGTGTTTCCGGGCGCGAAGGTGGCGGTGTTCGTTGACGGCGACTTCTGGCACGGCCGGGACTTCGCGGCCTGGTCCGCGAAACTACAACCCTTCTGGAAGGCCAAGATCGAACGCAACATTGAACGCGACTGTGACAACGTAGCCGATTTGGAAGCCCTGGGCTGGCAGGTCCTCAGGGTGTGGGAGAAGGACGTGAAGAAACGTCTTCCCGACGTGGTTGAAGAGGTCGTTTCGGTCGTCTCCACCCGGCGCGCCGCCCGATGAGACACGCTGCGACTCGGATCGCCCGGCGCGAGATCCTGGGCGGCGCGCCGCTCACGCGGCGGTCGAGAGCACGCGCCGGGCGACGAGTGCTCGCAGGTGCCGGGCCAGACGCGCAGGCTGCCGTCCGCTTCGGATCAGCACGTCCACCTCCATGTTCCTGGACAGTACCGTGTACGTGATGTTCGCGTTGGTCACCAGGACGATCCTGCCGTCTTATTGAGAACGGCGTAAGTTGAGGCTGATTGAGAACCTGGGCGAATCGAGAGCTGCGCTCCACGCCATCACACTGCCGACGAGGGGCAGTCTGTACTTTGGCCGTCATCAAGAGAGCAAGCGGCTCAGCACCTCACTCATCTTCTCGAAGCCGCTCTCATCCCCGTGGCGGTCACACCAGACGGCCAGCAGGAGGGCGTCGAAGGCGCGCACGGTCCCCAGAAACTGGGCTTCCTCGGGCGTCCAGTCGCGCCCATAGCCCTGCCTGAAGGCCGCCACAAGCGTGGCACCGTTCTCCTGCTGCGACAGATCGTTCGTCATCTTTGCCACGTCGAGCACCGCCGGGCCAGGACGGCACATCTCCAGATCAATGACCGTGAGGCGTTTCCCATCCCACAGCCAGTTGCGGGCCGTGTAGTCGGCGTGCCGAAGCACCGTGGGCGGAAAGGGGCCGGCCAGGAGTGTGCGGGCCAGCGCCTCCACCTGCCGCACCTGCCGGTCGGGCAGTAGACCCTGCGCGCGGGGCAGGTAGCGGTGCATCAGGCTGTGCAAGTCGCCGCGTCCGTCGTCGAAGGGCAGCGGACGTGGGGCGGCGTCGTGTAACTGGCGCAGCGCGGCGCCTGCGGCGCGGTACATCGCCTCCGTCTGGGGCTGCTGCAGGGCGCAGCTGGTCGGCACCCGCGCCAGTATCATTTCGAGCCGCCCAGGGTCGTCGTGCACCAGGTCCGGCAGGAGCCCAGTGTGAGACCAGGTTTCATAGCCGTGGCGTTCCCGGACATGCTTGCGACGTTCCCGGTGACGCTTCAGAATCACGTCATGGCCGGCCCAGCGGGCCGCGTAGACTTGGGACTCGCCATGGGCCCAGCCGATGTGTTCACCGATCTCCAGCATTGCCCGGAGTGTAGAGGGAGGACCGTCATGTCCACATCGGCCGTCTGGCAGAGCGCCAGGACGTCGCACCTAAAGGTGACCCACCTCATGATCCCGACGTCGGTCAGGCGCCTTTAGGTGCCCCCGTGCCTCTGCCCTCGGCAGTGTGATGGCGTGGAGCTCAGCTCTCGATTCGCCCAGGTTCTCAATCAGCCTCAACTTACGCCGTTCTCAATAGTACCGCCAAAATACTGACGACATGAGCTAAAATGCAATTTGCTCTCATTTAGTTTCAGGATTCCCTGGCGCTGCGGATGGCGGAGTCCTTCACGTCAATTGACGTGAAGGACGTGTTTCAGGATGTCATCGCGGAGCGTGGCGCACCTGGATTCATCCAGAGTGACAACAGCCCAGAGTGCATCGCTCGTGAACTGGGCATCTGGTTGGACGTGTAGGAGATCGGCGTCACGGTCATCCACTCAGGGAAGCCGTGGAAGAACTGGTATGGCAAAAGTTTTCACTCTCGGCTCCGGGAGGAACGTCTGTATCTGGAAGTGCTGTACTCGGCCCGGCGCGCCCAAGTGGGCCTGGCTGGCTACCGGGCGGTTTTCAACCAAGAGTTTCTACACCTGTTGGAGTCGTTGCCACACGACATCATGAGGCCAAAGAAAGGAGAAATTTCGGTCAGCACGTCATTTTCCCCTTCGCTTCCTGAAGGGGAATTTTGGCCGTGACAGGCTCTTCTCGGTCTGAACAGCCCGGAGACGGGCATCTGGCGGTTGAAGGCCGAGAAGGCGAGAGACGCCGGATGTCGTGCGATGCCGGGGGCAGGGAATGGAAACGCGCAGAACGCTTTCCTCACCGGTGAGAATTTGTCTAGGGCCATGGTCGGCAGCGTTCTGGCGGGCATCTCGTACTGCCTGGAAACGCTTGTTCAACGTTATACGGCCACATTCGTCACTGGGCTACCAGACCCCTAAGGAGTACGCCGAGAAGGCCAGGGGGCGTTCAACCGCCCCTTGGTCAGGTCGGAAGAGTTGATGGTGTAACCCTCAGCACCTGACACTTCGCTAGAAATGGCGTCCTGAACGCAGTGAGGCATGAAAAAGGGCGG
>NZ_BMQN01000030.1 GCF_014648135.1 Deinococcus sedimenti
GCGGCGTCCAGAAGCAGGCGACGCAATTCGAGTTCCTGCATGGCCAGAGCCGCCAGGTCCTGCAGACTGTGCAGGTCTTCACTGGACAGCGGATGTGGGCGGTCATCCGTCACGCACAGCGTGCCGATCCGGTGACCGGCCGGAGTGAGAAGCGGCGCGCCCGCGTACATGCAGATGCGGGGCTCACCCGTGACCATGGGGTTGTCATGAAAGCGGGGATCCGTCCGGGCATCCTCGACCACGAACGGCTCGTCCCCGTTGATCGTCCAGGCGCAGAAGGAGTGTTCCCGGGGCGCCTCGGTGTCGGTCAGGCCGACCATGGCTTTGCCCCACTGCCGGTACTGATCAACGAAGTTGAGAACGGCGACGGGCGTGCGCAGCAGGCGCGCGGCGAGCCGGGTGATGCGGTTGAACGGGTCTTCCCGATCGGTGTCGAGCACGCGGTACCGCGCCAGATCGAGCAGGCGCGCGGCTTCATCGGAGGGGGTGGGCGCTGCACTCATGGGATCACCTCACGAGGTGGGACTGGGTCGGACGGAAACCGTGTCAGGTGGGCGGATGGTCACTACCTTACGGCCTGTCAGTGGGGAGATTCATTGCGTTTCGCGCACGGCTCCTCCCTCCGTGCCTGCGGATCGGCGTCCACGACCGGCAGTGGTGGTCTGGCCGCCCCGACCCAGCATCAGCCGGCTGGTCCCGCTGAGTGGCGACTCCCTGCTGCTCCGGGGCGATCAGGCTCTTCGGCCCACCGGTCGCCTGTTTCCTCAGCGGCACTGGGGTGCGGGCGAACTGACAGCAGAGTTCAGAGGTCTTGAGGGTAGCCCTCGATCCCTCTGAATCGGGCGAAGCGAGCACCTGAGAACGACCGTGGTTGGAAGTGGAATGGAAGGGCGTGCTGTTGGCCCCGGGGTGAAACTGAACACCGCTCTGAGGCACGCTCAGCGAACGGTTCCACATGCCGCGCCTGACCCGTCCGTGCCAGTGGGCGGCCGCCGCCGATCCTCACCGGTCCCGGCTCCCGGCACTGCATGGGCCGCGGCCCGCGTCCCGCAGGCTGGCCGGGTGACCTCCGTCAGGTCATCCGTTGCGGCGCCGACCCACCTGACGGGGGTCACTCCGGCCGCTGACCGCGCGTACACTCGTGGGCGTGATGCACAGCCACACGCTGATCCTCGAGGTGATGCTCGCCCTGCACGCCGCGGGCGAGGTGCCGTTTCGTGCGTCGGACGTGTACCGCGTCCTGCAGCAGCGGGGCGCACCATACAAGGAGAAATCCATCCGCACCTCCGTGTACGGTCAGACCCTGACCCTCAAAGGCGGTGAGGTGATTGCTCTCGAGCGCACTGGGCGCGGCACCTACCAGGTGGCCGACCCGGACACGGCGCGCGCCGCCCTGCAGGCCGCCCAGCAGTCCGGCTGACGGGGGCGCACCCGTTCTGAGGCCAGACACCCGGCCCCCCACCGGGTACGCTGAAGGATGCCCTCTGCTCACAGGGAGCCCGGCGCCCTTCTCGCCCGTCACCTTCAGCGCGTCACCACCGTCGCCTTCGACATCACCGATGCGCTCGTGCTCATCCTGGACCGCACCGGACGGATCATCCGCTTCAACCCCACCTGCGAGCGCCTGTCCGGCCGTCAGGAGGCCGAGGTACAGGGACAGTTCCTCTGGCCGCTCGTGCTTGATCCGGTGGAAGCTGCGCGCGCCGAGGCGCTGTTCCGTCAGATCGCGCCGGGCGTTCCGCCTGGCACCTCCGAGACCACGTGGCGGACCCCGCAGGGCGACGTGCGGTTCATTCGCTGGATGGCGAGCTGCCTCCACGACGAGACCGGCGCGATCGAGCTGGTCGTGTGCACCGGCATCGACGTCACGGAGGAACGCCGGGCCCGCCAGGCGCTGGAAGACAGTGAAACGCTGTTCCGCACGTTGTTTCAGCACTCCGCGGACGGCGTGGTCCTGATCGACCCGCACGATCCGGCCGTGCCCTGGCGCATCGTGCGGTGCAACCCGGCCTTCGCGCGCATGAACGGCTACGAACCGCAGGACCTGATCGGCCAGTCCATCGATCTGCTGCACGACGACGACCTGATGGCGCGGCGCGGCGCGCACTTCCTGAACTGGATCCGGAACCATCCGGACGGTGCGTATGGCCGGGGAACGCACCGGCACCGTGGGGGCCACCTCCTGCACGTGGCCAGCAGTTCCAGCGTCGTGACCGTGGGCGGCCAGGAACTCATTCTCGGCATGGACCGGGACGTCACGGCTGCCCGGGAGCAGGAAGCGGCGCTGCGGGGCGCCAACGAGCATCTGGCCTACCTGGCGCAGCACGACGAATGGACTGGCCTCCTGAGCCGCAACGCCTGGCTCACCCGTCTCAGCGACATGAGACGCCGGCCTGGATGTCACGTGGTGCTGTTCCTGGATCTGGATGGGTTCAAGCAGGTCAACGACTCGTACGGTCATGCCGTTGGGGACGACCTGCTGCAGGAGGTGGCCCGGCGACTGCGAGACACAGTCCGGCCGACCGACGCGGTCGGTCGGCTGGGCGGGGACGAGTTCGTCGTGGCGATCACGGTCTCCGGCGAGGCGGCGGTCAGCGGTATGACCGCTCACCTGGACCGCGTCGTCAGCGCCCCGTACCGCCTGAGTGGCCTGGACGTGCGGGTCGGAGTGAGTATCGGGGCCGCCGTCGTGTGCGATGAGGACCTGGACGTGGAAGCGGCGCTGGAACGGGCCGACCACGAGATGTACCGCGTGAAGCGCGAGAAATCAGACTGAGGAGGCGAGCGGTGGGGGGCGGGGGCCACAGGTGAGACGCGGCGTGACCCGTCAAGCGCCGTGCAGCGTACAGAGCGGTTTTCAGTTCCACCCTGGGGCCAAGAGCACGCCCTCCCACGGGGCCGCGTGTCCTGGCCACGTGCAGTCCCCGGCGTGTTCCATGTCCCGCCCCGTGCGCCGGCTGATTCCTGAAGGACGCCCGGTCGGCCCACCGGTCACAGCGGCCGGTCGCACCGGCCCGTATACTTCAACCCCTGTGAGTGAGACGTTCGCCGAGACCGCGCCCCGGATCCTGCACCGCCTCACCGAAACCCTGGCGGCGGCCCGCACCGAGGCCGCCACGGTCGACGCTGCCCTCACTGCCATCCGCTCCGCGCTGAGAGCCGTGACCGCGACCATCCTGCTGGTGGACGCCGACACCACGCCCCTGACCGTCCGGGCCCCGCAGGGCCTGGGCGTGAACCCCCTCTGGCCAGCTGGTCCCGTGAGGCCCGGAACCCCGGTGGGTGACGTGCTGACCCGGCGTGAGGCGCTGCTGGTCGAGCAGCGCCCCGACACCGGCGCCACCGACCCCAGTCCCGAGCCTGACGCCAGGGGCGCTCCGGCGGTCACGGCGCTCCTGCCGCTGCTGCTGGACACGCGGGTCCTGGGGGTCGTCATCCTGGACTTCGGCGGCCCCCACCACGTCACGCCCGAAGAAGTGCGGTGGCTCACCACGGTCACCACGCAGATTGCCCTGGCCTTCGACCGCGCCGCGTTGATCGACCGGCTTGACGGCCAGGGGGCCCAGCGTCAACTGCGTTCACGTACGGCCGAACTCGAAGCGGAACGGGCCGCCTCCCGCGCCTTCGTGACGTTCGCCGAGGCGGCCAGCCACACCCAGACCGTCGATGAACTCGGACAACTCGCGATGAGCACCCTCGGCGCCATCCTTCCTGGCGTCACGGCCGTGGTCTACGCCAGGGCCGACTCGGCCTGGATGCCGCTCAGCTGGTCGGCTGCTCTTCCCGCTGACCTCCTGGCGGTCCTGCAGCGCGGGCTGCCCCTGGACACGCCGATCATGGCGCAGACGGCCGCCACCCGCCAGCCGGTGTTCCTGAACGGCTGGACGGAAGAGGAGCAGGGCGTCGCGCACACCGCGCAGTACCACAGCGTCGCGGTGTTCCCCGTCGTGCAGCAGGGCACCGTCACGGCTGTCCTGAGCGCCGCCCTCCCGACCGAGGCGCCCTGGACGGACGCCCAGCGTGGCCTCGTGCTGGCGCTGGGGCGGAGCTTCACGTTGCTGTACGACCGGCTCGCCGCGGCCCAGAAGGCCCAGCAGGAGCGGGATGAAGCCGAGATGCGCACGCAGGCGCTCGAAGCCTTCGCGGTCCTGTCCCGCGACCTCTCAGGAGAGACGGACCGCTACGCGCTGGTGCGGCGTGCCCAGGAGATCATGCTCTCCCTGCTGACCCCCGGCTACGCCCTGTACTGGGAACAGGCCGCCGATCACTGGAGCCTGAAGTCCCAGGTGGGTGACATCGGAAATCCCGACCTTCAGCGGCTGGTCGACGAGCACGGCCTGCCCCTGGACGCCCCGGCACTGCAGTCCACCTGGCAGACCGGACGGCCCAAGTACCAGGATAACTACGCGCAGGGGGCGGACACGCCCGCCGACATGATCCGGCACGTGCATGCCGCCACGGCCTTCCGGGTGTCCGTGTACGGGCAACCGGTGGGCATGCTGGCCATCGGGCTGTTCGATCAGCGCGTCTGGACGCCCGTGGACCGCGCGGTCCTGGAAACGGCGATCTACAGCCTGGGCCTGGTGCTGGAACGGGCGCAGGGCGTCGAAGAGCTTGCCCGGTCGAACAGCGAACTGCGGCTCGCGAATCAGGAACTGGAAGCCTTCGCGTACAGCGCGTCGCATGATCTGCGGACGCCCGTCCGGCACGTCAAGGGCTTCACGGACCTGGCGGTGAAGGCCCTGAAGCAGCAGCAACTGGACAAGGTCACCCGACACCTGGAGATCGTCTCCCAGGCCGCCGAGCGGATGACGACCATGATCGACGCCATGCTGGTTCTGTCCCGGATGGGACGCGCCACGCTGGAGGTCCGGCCACTCCAGCTGCTGAGCGTGGTCGAGCAGGCCCAGCAGGACGCCCAGCTCGAATTCCCGGAGGCGGACCCCACCTGGGACGTCGGCGTCCTGCCAACCGTCCCGGCCGACCCGGGGACGCTGCAACAGGTCATGACCAACCTGCTGAGCAACGCCCTGAAGTTCGCCGACCCGGGCCGTCCCCTGACGGTGCGGATCTGGGCGGAGGAACGGGAGCGGGATTGGGCGGTCTTCGTGCAGGACACCGGCGTAGGCTTCGATCAGGCGTATGCCGGAAAGCTCTTCGGGGCGTTTCAGCGGCTGCACACGCAGCACGAGTTCGCGGGCACGGGCGTGGGGGTGGCCACGGTGAAACGGATCGTGGCGCGCCACGGCGGGCAGGTCAGCGCAGACGGTCAGGAGGGACAGGGCGCCACGTTCGGGTTCACCCTGCCAAAGACGCCGCTGCGCCGCGCCGAGTAAGCCCGGGGCGCCGCCTGCCCCCGGTCGTCACCGGCGGGGGCAGGTGAGTTCACTCAGGCCCAGGGGTTCAGGACGACCTTGATGCAGCCGCCCTGCTTGTCCCGGAAGGTCTTGTACAGCTCCGGGGCGTCGTCCAGCGAGGCGCGGTGCGTGATCACGAAGCTCGGGTCGATCTCGCCCGCCTCGATGCGCGACAGCAGCGGCGCGATGTGCCGGTGCGTGTGCGTCTGCCCCATCCTGAAGGTCAGGCCCTTGGCGAAGGCCGCGCCCATCGGAACCTTGTCGATCAGGCCGCCGTATACGCCGGGCAGGCTGACCGTGCCGCCTTTGGCGCAGCTGAGCAGCGCCCAGCGCAGGGCCGTGATGCGGTCGAAACTGAGTTTCAGGCGCTGCTTGGCGGTGTCGACTAGCGCGCCGGGGCCGTGCCCGTGCGCTTCCATGCCCACCGCGTCGATCACGTGGTCCGGCCCGCGCCCGCCGGTCGCCTCGCGCAGCGCGATCAGGACGTCCTCCTGCTCGTAGTTGATGACCTGACATCCGGCCGACTCGGCCATCGCCAGCCGCTCGGGCACCCGGTCGATCACGATCACGTGCGCCGCCCCGAGCATCTGGGCGCTGCGGGCCGCGAACTGCCCGACCGGGCCCGCCCCGAACACCGCCACCACGTCCCGGCCCGGCACGATGCCGCAGTTCTCGGCGGCCTGATACCCGGTGGGGAAGATGTCGGTCAGGAACAGCACCTGCTCGTCACGCAGATCCGACTCGATCTTGTGCGGGCCCACGTCCGCGAACGGCACCCGCACGTACTGCGCCTGCCCGCCCGCGTACCCGCCGTACATGTGCGAGTACCCGAACAGCCCGCCGCCGCTCACGCCGCCGTACAGCGCCTCGGCCATGCGGTGGTTCGGGTTGGAGTTGTCGCACGCGCTGAACAGGCCCCGGCGGCACGGATCGCACACGCCGCAGGAGATGTTGAACGGCACGACCACCCGGTCACCCACCTTCAGGCGCCGTACGTCCCGGCCGACCTCCACGACCTCGCCCATGAACTCGTGCCCCAGGATGTCGCCCTTCTCCATGCTGGGAATCACGCCGTCGAGCAGGTGCAGGTCCGACCCGCAGATGGCGGTGGACGTGATTTTCACGATCGCGTCGGTGGGAAGAAGAAGTGTGGGATCGGGGACGGTCTCCACGCCCACCTTGTTGGTGCCCTGCCAGACGATGGCCTTCACGCCTGCCCCCCGGCGCGGGCGCTGCTCTGGCCTTCGGTGGTGGGCGCAAAGCCCAGTTCCTGCTCACGCTTGAAACGCATCAGGTCGTCCCGCAGCTGCTGCGCGGGCTCCTCGCCGAACAGCCGCGCGGCGATCGCCCCGGCCGACCCGCCCGGCGGCCGGTACGCGAGGCGCACGGCGACCTCGGTGCCCCGGTCACCCGGCGCGGGGCGGAACAGCACCTCGCCGTGGTTCTCGACCGCCGCGCCCGGCAGGGCCGCCCAGGCGATCCGGCGGCCCGGCTCGTCCGCCGTGAGTGCCGCCTCCCAGCTGACCGTCCCGGTGGGCGCCTCGACCGTCCAGTGGGACCGGCGCTCGTCGAGCACCTCCACCGCCTTGAGGTGCGTCATCAGCCGGGGCAGGCCCGCCAGATCACGCCACACGCGGTACAGGTCATCCGCTGGCTTGCCGATGGTGACCGCGTCACTGACGAGCACCTCGCCCTGCGGCGTCTGCCGGATCTTAAGCGCCGTCGCCAGCGGGTTGCGGCCCGTGGCGGCCATGGCGGCCAGCCCGGCGCCCACGCTGCCCAGCACGATCTTCTGCAGGGGCCGGGCGCTGCGCAGCCCTGCGCCCATCAGGGCCATGCCCACGCTGCCCATCACGGACCGTTCCAGCGCCGGGAGCTGCCCGGCCGCGTCGGTCTGAGGTTCGGTGGTTGGGGGGCTCGTTTCGGGTGGGGGGGTGGGTCGGTCTTTGCTCATGGGGAACCTCCGGAAGTGGCGCGCGGGCGCGGCAGGAAAGGGAGACGGACGCAGGGCACGCGGGAGCTGAGGGGCCAGTCCACCCCGGGGCGGCCCGGCACATTGCGCGTCGGCGCACCGTGTGACCGTCCCCTCAAGGCTCAGTTCAGGTCGCCGCTGCGGCGCTGCCCGTGCGCTCCGCGCTGGTTGAACTCCGCTTCCGCCGCGCGCTTGATGGGATTTCCCTGAGTGACGGGGCCCTCCACGTCCCGGCCCGCCCGCGTGACGTCCGCGCCCGCCGGGGCGGGTAGCAACCGATTCGTCAGGGCCATCAGGTCCGCCGTGAGCTGCGGCGCCAGCGCCTGCCCCACGCGCAGCAGCCACGCCGGGCCGCCCACCATCGTCTCCGCGTCCCCCCGCACCAGGGCGTTCACGATCCGCCGCGCCGCCTCCCGCGCATCCAGCGACACCACCGGCAGGGTGTCCGCCGTGGCGAACCACGCGTACTCCTGCGCGTGGCGGCCCTTCACGCTGGCGTTCATGGGACTCCCGGTGCGCATCAGGCCCGGCAGCACCGTCGTCACCGTGATGCCCTCGCGCGCCAGCTCCGAGCGCAGCGCCTGACCCAGCCCCGCCGACGCGAACTTGCTCACCGAGTACGGCGCCAGATGCGGCACCGCCACCCGCCCCCCCACCGACGACACGATCAGCACCCGCCCGCCGCCCCGCAGGTGTGGGCGCGCCGCGAGCGTCAGGCGCAGGGGCGCCAGGGCGTTGACCTCCAGGATGGACCTGAAGTCGGCCTCGGTCATGTCCGCCAGCGGTCCCACCTGAATGAGCCCCGCGTTGTTCACGAGCACGTCCAGCCGCCCGTGCGCCCGGACCGTCTCCTGCACAGCGCGGTCCAGGTCCGCTCCGCTCGTCACGTCCCCCACGACCACCTGCACCCGCGTGCCCGCGTTCAGGCGCTCCCGGGCGCGCTCCAGGTCGGCGGCGGTACGGGCCATCAGGGTCACGTTCGCACCGCGCTCCAGCAGCTCGTGGGCCAGCGCCAGCCCCAGCCCGCGCGACCCGCCGGTAATCAGGGCCGCGCGGCCCGTCAGGTCGTAGGGCGCGCGCAGGGCGCGGCGGGCCGCCACCGCCCCCACCGCCGCCGTCAGAAGCAGTCGTTTCGGAAGTCGCATGCCCGCAGTGTGACCGTCCCCGCACGGACCGGTCTGCTGCGTGAAGTGCAGGACAACGCCAGCACCGCAACACGGTAAAGGACCGTCCCATCCTCCGTTCACACCGGGCGGAAGAAACGCCGCCCCACCTGACCCTCGCGGGCCGGTGGTCCCGGCGGGGCGAGAATCGCGCAGGACGCGAAGGCGCGCTCCTGCCTCGGCGTGCTGCCCGGCGTGGGAATCAGGTGTCCCGTGGGCTCAGCTTCTCTCCGGCTCGCGGCCCGTCGGTGCGCGCCGCAGTGTTCACGTTCACCCTGGGGCCACCCCGCCTCGGGGCGCCGCGTCCAACTGCGGACCTGCTCAGGGGTTCGCTCGGCTGGGCCGCTCGGCGACTCCACAGGATTCAGAGGTCTGGAGGGTGCACCTCCAGACCTCTGAATCCTGCCGTCAGGACGTGAGGGGCGTGGCGGCCTGCGCGTCGGAGCGCACGAACCACACGTACCCTTCAAAGGACCGGCGGCGGTCTTTCATGGCGACTTTTTCCTTGATCATGCCCGCCATCGGGCCGAAGGGGGAGCGGAAGCGGACCTCGCAGCCGCCGGAGGCCTCGCACGCGTCACTCAGGGTCTGGATGTCCTGCGCCCACACGCCGGTGGCCGGTACGGCCGGTGCGGCGACAATCACGAGGCGCTTGTTGGGCAGCGCCGTATACGTTCCTTGCAATTCAAGCATCCATGACGCTACCAGTTCCTCCGGTCGAGGAATAGGACCCACGGGGGATTGTGACTCAGGAGACCGGCGCCGGGTCGCCGAGGTGCTCGCGGGTCAGTTTGGCGGTCAGTCGGTCGAGTTCACGCTGGTCTGCAGGAGCGGCGGCGGCGGCGCGCCGGTCGTCGTCGCTGACCGGACGGTACTTGAGGCTCCAGCGGGTGATCTCCAGCAGGATGGGCAGCAGGTCGATGCCCTGCTGGGTCAGGCGGTAGATGACTTTCTGGCGGTGGGTCTGGTCGCCGCTGCGGCTGATGAGACCGCTGGCCACGAGCATCTGGAGGCGGTCGGCCAGGACGTTGGAGGAGATGCCCTCGGCGGAGCTCAGCAGTTCGCGGAAGTGACGTTTGCCGCCAAACATCAGGTCGCGGATGATCAGCAGGGTCCAGCGGTCCCCGAACAGGTCGAGTCCCAGGCTGACCGGGCAGCCCGAGCGGGTCCGGTCTGCAGTCATGGCGGCGTCCTCACGGCTGGCATGGTGGCACCGTGCCGAGCTCCATGCAACTGGTTGTAAAATAAAAGCAGTTCGGTGATCCCAACCCGGCTCGAGGAGTCCAGCATGCGCGACCAGATCCCACCCCACCCCGTCCCCGCCGCCGCTCCCACACCGAACGACCAGCGCCGCCATGATCCCGCCCAGGCCACTCACCGGCCCGTGACAGCGGTGTTCAGTTCCACCCTGGAGCCAACAGCACGCCCTTCCATTCCACTTCCAACCACGGTTTTTCTCAGGTACTCGCTTCGGTCGATTCAGAGGGATCGAGGGATACCCTCAAGACCTCTGAACTCTGCTGTGAAGACCCCTTTAGGCTCCGCTCCGGCGCGCGCCGCGGGGTCGCCGTGACCCTGACCGCCGACCGGTCCCTGGGCCGCTCCGGCCTGATCGTGAGCCCCTTCGCGCTCGGCACCATGACGTTCGGAACGCCCCGCTGGGGCTCCAGCGATGAGCAGGCCGCCGCCGTCTTCGATCAGTACGTGGACGCCGGCGGCAACTGGATCGACACGGCCGACGTGTACGCCGCCGGACGCAGCGAGGAACTGACCGGGCAGCTCATCCGGGAGCGCGGTCTGCGCGACCACGTCGTCCTCGCCACCAAGTTCTCCTTCAGCGGCCAGCGCGGCAACCCCAACGCCAGCGGCAACGGCCGCCAGAACCTCCACCGCGCGCTCGGCGGCTCCCTGCGCCGCCTCGGCACCGATCACATCGACCTGTACTGGCTGCACGCCTGGGACGGCGTGACCCCTGCCGAGGAGATCCTCAGCAGCCTGTCGGCCCTGGTGCACGCCGGCACCATCCGGTATTACGGCCTGTCGAACGTGCCCGCGTGGCTGATGACCCGCGTCGCGACCCTCGCGCAGGTGCATGGTCTCCCTGGACCGGTCGCCGTGCAACTGCAGTACTCCCTGGTGGACCGCACCGCCGAGCTTGAACACGTGCCCGCCGCGCGCGCACTGGGGCTGGGCGTCGTGCCGTGGAGTCCACTGGCCGGCGGGTTCCTGACCGGCACCTACCGCCAGGAGGACGCCGGCCCCGCCGGTCAGGGCCGCCTCAGCGGAGCCAACCCCTTCGGCGACTCGAAATTCACGCCGCACAACTGGCGAGTCCTGGACGCACTCCGGGCCGTCTCGGCCGACCTGGGCGAACCACCCGCCCGGGTCGCGCTCGCGTGGCTGCGTCATCAGCCGGGCGTCACGTCACCCATCGTCGGCGCCCGGCACACCGGGCAGCTGACCGATCACCTGGTGTCCCTCTCGGTGACGCTCACGCCAGCGCACCTGGATCAGCTGAACGAGGCCAGCACCCCTGGCGGCGCCCACGGCACCTGGGATGTCATGAAGCGCGCCGTATTTGGGGGTCCGTCCATCCAGGGCTGGCGCTGACAGCGCCGTTCAGTTCCGTTGAAGGGCCAGCGGCACGCCCCTCAACTCCGCGTCCACCCGCTGTCCTGCTCAGATGCTCGCTTCGCTCGATTCAGAGGTCTTGAGGGCTACCCTCAAGACCTCTGAACTCTGCTGTGACAACCGCTGTCAGAACTTCGGGAACCGGGTCAGGCGGAATGGCGTTTCCGGGATGCCGCCCTGCAGTTTGTTCAGCTGGCCCTGCACGACGATCAGGTCACGGCCGATGGCCGCCAGGGTCGTGGGGAAGCGCAGGCCCATCAGGGGCTCCTCGGCGACGACCGTGCCGCGGGTGGAGTCGGCGTTCAGCGTGACCTTGGTGACGACCTGTTCGGCGTTTCGGACCACGTACAGCGTGCGTCCGTCGAGCAGCAGGCCGTCGCCGCGGGTCAGGCCGGTCATGACTCGCGTGACCGCGCGGGTGCGCAGATCAATGCGCCACAGGTCCCCGGTGTTCAGCTGCACGGTCAGCAGCGCCCGCCCGTCGGGCGTCGCGACAATCCCGTTCAGGTTGATGCCGGGCGCGTAGCGGATCGGCGTGCCGGTCAGGTCCAGCCACGCGCTGAGTTTCAGGTCCGGCGTGACCCGGAAGATCACCGGCCGGCTGGAATCCGTGACGTACACGTGACCGTCCGGCGCGGGGGTCAGGTCGTTCACGTAGGCGTTCGGGGATTTCGGGGTGGTGAGGATCGCCACGGGGAACCCGTCGGGCCGCAGGACGCTGACCGTCCCGCTGGCACCTCCGGCCGCCCACACGCGGCCCTGCGCGTCGACTTTCAGGCCCAGCGCGGAGGCGCGGCCCTGCCCGCCCCCTTCCGCGAAGCGGGTGACGGCGCCGCTGGCGAGATTCACGGCGTAGATGGTGCCCGTGGCGGCGCTGCCGGTGTACGCCACGCCGCGGGCGGCATCGACGGCCACGCCCTCAGGGAAGTCCTGTGGGCCGGGGAGCGGGTAGTCGCGGACGCTGAACGCGTCGCGGGTGATCACGCCGCAGCGTTCGCGGGCGCCGCTGCGGCCGGCCGGGTCGCTGCGGTAGTCGTCAGGCTGCGCGTGAATGACCAGCGAACGGTTCAGGATGCCCGCCTGACCGGTCAGGCTGAGTTTGTCGGTGCTGAAGGTCGCCTGTCCGCGGCCGTCCGCGCCGACCGTCAGCATGGGCAGGTCGCCGCCGTGCCCGACGGTGTTGTCGGCCTGCGGATGGTCGTGGTTACGGCTCTGTCCCGGGTCGAAGTGCCCACCGGCCCCACCGAACGGGACGGTGGTGTTCGTCGCGGCGTCCACGCCGGGCGTGCAGCGTCCGTTCTCGTGAACGTGCATGCCGTGCTGGCCGGGCTGCAGGCCGCTGACGTTCACGGTGACGCGCACGCCGGGACCGACCTGCTGGAACGTGGCCGTGCCGAGCACCTGACCGGCCGGGTCGCGCAGTGCGGCGGTGGCGGACAGGGGCGTGGAGGCGGGCGCCAGGGCGGGCGTGGACGCGCCGCCGGCGGTGGCCGCGGCACTCAGCAGTGCGGCGCCGAGCAGGGCGGAGTGCAGTCGGGTGCGCATGTCAGTTGCCTCCGGTGTACAGGACGCGGTACAGGACGCCACTCTGGTCGTCGGTGAACAGCAGGCTGCCGTCGGTGTACGTGGCGACGCCCGCCACCCGCCCGAACTGCTTCCAGGTGTCGCCGTCCTGATACACGAAGCCGGTGATGAACGGTTCGATCCGTTCGGGCCGGTTCTGGTCATTGAACACGACGCGCGCGATCTCGTATCCGCTGGGTTCCGTGCGGTTCCACGATCCGCGGAAGGCGATGAACGCGTCGTTGCGGTACTCGGCAGGGAACTGCGTGCCGGTGTAGTAGTTCAGGGCGATCGCGGCGGCGTGCGCGGTGTACGTGAGGGCGCTGCCCTGCGTGCCGGCGCAGTACTCGGCCTTGGTGACCTTGCCGGGGATATTGCCGACGTTCACGTACGGGTCGGGCTGCCGGTCGCCGTAACAGAACGGCCAGCCGTAGTTCTTGCCGCGCTCGATGACGTTCAGCTCCTCGGGTGGGATGGTGTCGCCGTGCCAGTCGCTGCCCTGGTCCGCGCCGTACAGCACGCCGCTTACCGGGTGCCAGCCGAAGCCGATGGTGTGGCGCAGGCCCCGGGCGTAGATTTCGCGGGTGGTGCCGTCCGGGCTGACGCGCAGCATGGTCGCCTCTTCCGGATTGGGCGTGGGGGCGTCGTTGTTCGTCGATCCGAAACTAGCGTACAGGAAGCCGTCCGGACCCCATTTGATGGTCCGCGCCGGGTGCTGCCCCGCGTCGGGGAACCCGTCGGCGAAGACGCGCGGGACGCTCAGGGTGCCGTTTGCGGCGATGTCCATCACCCAGATGGTCTTCTCGCCCACGACGTACAGTTTGCCGTCGCGGACATCGAGACCGTGGGCGAGTTTGAGGTTCTGCGCCACCTGACGGCGTTCGGTCGCGCTGATCAGTCCGTCCCGGTTGGAGTCCTTGAGGTACCACACGTCGCCCTGCGCGCGGCGCGTGAGGTACAGGCCGCCGTCCGGCATGACATGCAGCATGCGGGCGTTGCCCAGGCCGGTCGCCATGACCTTGAGCGTGAATCCGGCCGGGACGTTCAGCCGCGCCAGTTGATCTGCCGTGAATTCCAGCGGGGTGGGTTCGTTGCGCGTGGCCGTGACCGTGACGGGCGGCTCACCGGGCGCGATGGGGCGGGGGGTGGGTGGGGCGGTCTGGGCCAGTGCGGCGCCGCTCAGCAGCGCGGCGCCCAGCAGTCGGGTCAGGGTCTTCATCGGGAACCTCGGTCGGGAAGGGGAACGGTCCATTGGGGACCGTGTGGGCGGACCAGCGGGGGCGGAACCGGTGTGCGCTTCACCGCATGCTCCGCGTCGCTCAGGGCAGGCGCAGGGCGAAGGCGCGCATGGCCTGTGCGGCAGCGGCGGCCTTCTCGAAGGTCGCGGCGTGACCGGCGCCGGGAATCAGCACGAGCTGACTGCCGGGGGTGTTCATCTGCATCTTCATGCCCACCTCGGGCGGGGTGAGGTTGTCCTCGGCGCCGAACAGGTACAGGGTCGGCACGCGGATGGTCGGCAGGACCGGGTTGGCGTCCGGCCGGTTGGCGAGGGCCGTCGCGCCACCCACCGCGCCGTTCAGGCTGGCCTGCCGGACGAGACTGCCCAGGTGGGCCACCTGATTGGGCATGGTCATGCGGCTCTGGCCGGTGAGCATCCGTGGCATGAGGATGTCGACGAGGCTGGCCACGCCCTTCTCCTGCGCCTGCTGCGCCGTGCCCAGCCAGTTGGCCTTCTCGGCGACGCCACTGGGATCGGCGGTGGTGTCGATGAAGATCATCCCGCGGAACCGCTCGGGGGCCATCTTGTACATCTGGAACAGCGTCATGCCGCCCATGCTCATGCCGCCGGCGACCACGCGGTCGAGCTTCAGGGCGTCCATGAAGCCCAGCATGGTGCTGGCGTAGTTCTCGATGCTGGCCTCGGCGCTGGGCGCGCGGCTCAGGCCGAATCCGGGCAGGTCGACCGTGATCACCCGGAAGTGCCGGGCCAGCAGATCGCGGTTGTTCTTGAACAGCTCTCCACTGAGGGGGTAGCCGTGGATCAGAATCAGGGGCTGTCCGGCGCCGGTGGCCTTGTAGAAGACGGTGGAGCCGTTGACAGTTACGGTGCCGCGGTCGGCGGTGTCGGCGCCGCCGGCGAGCGCGGCGCCGGACAGCAGGAGGGACAGGGTGAGCAGGGTGCGGTTCATGTGGACCTCGGTGGGACAGGGGAGAGGGCGGCTGGGGGGAGCTTCACCGGCGAGGGGGCGGATGCACGGCGGACCGTGACACAGGACTGGACGTCTCCGACGATGGCACCGGGTGGGCGACTGGCCAGGGTGCACGCACACCTTGTGAACCTTCGCTCAGCTGATCCTCAATGAGGCCACAGGTCGGGTCTCACCTGACCGGCGGCCCAGTCGTGCGCCCGGCCTGTCTGAAGCGGAGCTTGAGTCTGCTCTCATGATGCGCAGGTGCGTCCCAGCGGCGGCAGCGCTGGGGTACGCTCCCCTCGTCGGCCCGTCTTCCTGTCGTCCTGCACTCGGGGGTCCGTCCCCAGGGGGTCCTATGCTGCTGTCCCGTCTTCTTCCCGTTTCCCTGACCCTCAGCCTCCTCCTGGCCGCCTGCGACCAGCCGACCACACCCGCACCGACCACATCCGCACCGGCCACACCTGGCGCCGCGGCGCCGACCGTCATGGCCACCCAGGCCCGGACGAACGCGGCGCTGCATACCGTCGCCCGGCAGCTCGCCGCGACCCTGACCGATCCGGCCCTGCGGACCCTCATCGCCGAACAGGCGGCGCTGAAGTTCGACGGGGACACCGAGGTCCTCTACCGCACGCTCGCGCCCCTGCCGGCCGGGGGGCGCACGTTCGCTCAGGCCCTGTCGTCCGGGGTGGGCGCCCAGGCCCTGGGTGACCTGACCGCACAGATTCCGAACCTGCAGGTGGCGGTGCGCGGCGCGGCGTGGGACCCGGCGCGGACCGTGCCGTGGGTGGCCGTGGCGGCCGAGGGCGGCGACGAGTACGCCCCGGTGACCGCGTACGACGCCCAGGGGCGCGCCCACGTGCTGGACGGGCGGGTCACGCCGGACGTGCCGGTCGTGGTGGTGGGCGTGAACGAACGGGTGGACGCCACGGGCGCCGTGCCGCAGCAGGCGCCGCTGCCGAGCCCGTCGATCTCCGCGCAGTCCTGCTATCAGGTGAAACTGGTGCGGCTGGACCTGTACGACGACATGGAGCCGTGGACCAAGGGCAGCGCGGAGATCTGGGTGGCCGTGAAGGGCAGCGGTATCGGCTGGCACGGTCAGTTGACCATGGTGACCGAACCCGGTGACTACCTGGACGCCATTCAGGTGTTCGGCTGCACCGACGGGGACGTGCGCTTCTACTGGTACGAGAAGGACGGATCGAATTTCGACTTCGAGATCAGCGTCGGCGGTTACGGCTTCGGCATCAAGATCGACGACAGCAACGATTTCCTGGGCAGCACCACCATGCGCAAGGCCCTGTTCGAGGGGACCACGGTGGACGCCGTGAACCTCGGCAACCTGAAGCAGTACACGCACTGACCACGCACGGACCACGGTATTCAAGGGCATCGAGGGGCGCGGTCCTGGCCCCTCGGTGCCACTTGTATCGCTGCTTCCTCGGGTGCTCGTTCAGCGGCGCTGCGAATCCGCTCGATTCAGGCGGAGCACCGCTTCCTCCATCTGGATGCTGCTGCGAGCCGGTCAGGACCAGAGGACCGGGCGCCGGATGACAGTGGGGGCCTTCCCGGACTCTCTGGGTGGGCGGGGTACGGCTGGAGGTCCGGCGCCCCGCCCGCCTGTCTAGGGGGGACTGGAGTGGTGACGGGTGGCCGGGTCACGATGCGTGACGTTTCACACAAGTCACTGAACTGCGGTCCCGCCGACGGGACTCCGCGCGTGCCGGGCGGTCTGTCGTCCACTCATTGGAACCGTTTCCATTTGTGGTCTCCGAACCCCGATCCGGCCCTCCTGCTGACCGGCCCACCCGGAGGTTTCCCATGCCCCGACGTCTTCCCCTCGCCGCCCTGCTCCTCCTGCCGCTGGCCCTGGGTGCCTGCGCCCCCGCACCCACCCCGTTCCCCCAGGCGACCCTGAAGCCCGCCGCCACCGCCACCCTGACCGTGCACTTCCGCAAACCCAACACCTGGCGCAGCGTGAATGTCCACTACTGGAACGCCACCACCGCCACGGGCACGGTCAGCACCACCTGGCCCGGCGTGCCCGCCACCGACGACGGCGACGGCTGGTCCACCTTCACCATCCCCGCCACGAGCGCCAACCTGCTGTTCGTCGACCCGACCAACACCACCCTGAAAACCCCGGACCTGACCCGCAGCGCGGAAGGCTGGTACGCGACCGGCACCTGGAGCGCCACCCGGCCCGCCAGCACGGGCTTCACCGTGCACGTCAGGCGGCCGAGCGGCTGGACCAAGGCGAACATCCACTACTGGAACGTCACGTCCACACCCGCCACGCCGAACACCACCTTCCCCGGCCTCACCATGACCGACGAAGGCAACGGCTGGTCCCGGTACTCGTTCACGGACACCGCGGCCACCAACCTGCTGTTCGTGAACCCGGCGAACACCGCCCAGAAGACCGCCGACCTGACCCGCGCGAGAGACGGCTGGTTCGACCCCGCCACCGGCACCTGGAGCGACGTGAACCCCACGTGCAGCGCCGTCCCGGCCCCGACGGCCCTGACCGCCCAGAGTGGTAACGCCCAGGTGACCCTGACCTGGACCGCCCCGGTCGGCTGCGCGGTTAGCGGCTACCGCGTGTACCGCAAGCTGAGCAGCGACGCGGCGTACACCCTGCTGACCAGTGCGCCGGTCACCGCCACCAGTTACGCGGCGACCGGCCTGACGAACGGCGCGGCGTACACCTTCAAGGTCGTTAGCGTGAACTCCACCGGGGCCGAGAGCACCGGCGTGACCACCACGGCCACGCCCGCCGTCACGACCAGCCTGACCGTGCACGTCAAGAAACCGGCGGCTTGGAGCAGCGTGAACATCCACTACTGGAACGCCGTGGGCGGCGCGACCACCAGCACCACCTGGCCCGGCGTGGCCATGACGGCCGAGGGGAACGGCTGGTACCGCTACGCCCTGAGCGGCGCGACCAGTGCCAACCTGCTGTTCGTGGACCCCGCCAACACCGCGCAGAAGACCCCGGACCTGACCCGCGCCAAAGAAGGCTGGTACGACCCGGCCAGCGGGACCTGGAGTGACACCGACCCGAATGCCGCCTGCGCGACCACGCCCGCTCCAGCCAACCTCAGCGCCGCCCCCGGCGACACGCAGGTGTTCCTGGGCTGGACGGCCCCGGCGGGCTGCGCGGTCAGCGGCCACCGCGTGTACCGCAAACTGAGCAGTGACGCGACCTACACCCTGCTGACCACGGCGCCCATCACGGCCACCAGTTACGCGGCGACCGGCCTGACGAACGGCGCGGCGTACACCTTCAAGGTTGTCAGCGTGAACGCAGCCGGTGCGGAAAGTGCCGCCGTGACGGCGACCGCCACGCCCAGCGCCGCGCCCGTCGCCAGCCGCACCGGGGACTTCCGCGAGGACAGCATCTACTTCGTGATCACGTCCCGCTTCAACGACGGGGACAGCAGCAACAACGTCGCCTGCTGGGACGACGCGCAGGCCGGGAATCCCGCCAGTGACACCTGCTGGCGCGGCGACTTCAAGGGCCTGATCGACAAACTCGACTACATCAAGGCGCTGGGCTTCAGCGCCGTGTGGATCACGCCCGTCGTGAAGAACGCCAGCGGGTACGACTACCACGGGTACCACGCCATCAACCACCGCGAGGTCGACCCGCGCTACCTGTCGAGCGGCGTGACCTTCAAGACCCTGATCGACGAGGTGCACAAGCGCGGCATGAAGATCGTGCAGGACATCGTCCTGAACCACACCAGCAACTTCGGCGAGGAGAACCTGTTCCCACTGTTCAAGAAAGACCCCACCAAACCCGACACCGCGCAGAACCTCCTGAACATCGCCCCGCCCGGCGTGCTGCCGGGCACCTACGCCACCATGACCCCGGCGCAGCAGTACCAGGCGCGCATCACCGCCATGAAAAGCGACAGCACCGACCCCAGCGGCCTGTATCACCACGAGGCGTCGCTGTCGTGGGAGAGCTACACCGTGCAGACCGGCCAGATCGCCGGGGACTGCGTGGACCTGAACACCGATAACCCCACCGTTTACAACTACCTCGTGAACGCCTACAACACGTACATCGACCTGGGTGTGGACGCCTTCCGCATCGACACCACCAAGCACATCTCCCGCCTGACCTTCAACAAGGTCTTCAACGACGCCTTCAAAGCGCGCGGCGGGAAGAACTTCTTCCTGTTCGGCGAGGTCGCCACCCGCTACCGGCAGGTGTGGAACAGCGGCATTCCTGCCGTCTCCACGCCTTTCTACACCTGGAAGGACCGCGCCCCTTACCCCTGGAGCAGCACAGACCGCCGCGTGAACGAGGCCGCCACCCTGCAGAACTGGAACGACAACCTGGACGTCGCCACGCAGCCCAGCAGCAGCAACCACCTGCTCAGCGGGAACACGTACCGCGCGCCGGACACCAGCCTCGCCAGCGGCCTGAACGTCATCGACTTCCCCATGCACTGGAACTTCGCCAACGCCCGCGACGCGTTCGGCGTGGCCGTCGGCGGGGACAGCACGTACAACGACGCCACCTGGAACGTCACGTACGTGGACAGTCACGACTACGCCCCGGACGGCGCGCCTGAACACCAGCGGTTCGCGCTCGGGCAGGACGTCTGGGCGGAGAACCTCAGCCTGATGTTCACGTTCCGAGGTATTCCCACACTGTTCTACGGCAGCGAAACCGAATTCCAGAAGGGCAAAGTCATTGACCCCGGCCCGAACGCGCCCCTGAGCACCACGGGCCGCGCGTACTACGGCGCCGCCCTCCAGGGAACCGTCACCACCACCGGCTTCGGGAAGTACAGCGGCGCGACCGGCACCGTGGGGCAGACGCTCGACGCGCCCCTGGCGCAGCACGTGCGGCAGTTGAACCTCATCCGCCGCGCCGTGCCCGCCCTGCAGAAAGGGCAGTACAGCACGCGGGACGTCAGCGGCAGCGCCATGGCCTTCCGGCGCCGCTACACGGACGCCACGACCGATTCGTTCGCGCTGGTCGCCGTGTCCGGGGACGCCACGTTCACGAACGTTCCCAACGGCACGTACGTGGACGCCGTGACTGGCGACACCCGAACCGTCACGGGCGGCACGCTGAGCATGAACGCGGCGGGCAAGGGCAACCTGCGCGTGTACGTCCTGAGCACCGCGCAGACCCCCGCGCCCGGAAAAATGATGGACCGCGCGGGCCTGACGTACCTGAAATGACCGCAACCTTCCCGAGTCCTGATGCGGATTCCTGGCGTGCAGCTGACAGATCGGAACCCACTTCTCTCCCCCTCGGGTTGAAAGTTGTTGCCAACCGTTCAACCCGAGTAACCACTCAGCACAATTGTGCGTCTTGTGCTGAGTGGTTGCCACAATAGATCATTTCGTTAAAGGATATCTCCATACACTGCTTCATTGATAAATTCAACAAAATCTCTAAGTGAGATTTTAGACAACATTGCATCGAACATAGCGCCAACAACTTCTGCCATTTGCCAATGACTTGACTGCGAGCCTCTGCGTTCAATCCCATTTTCCACAATGAGTACATCCCAATATCTCGGTGGTTCGGGAATTATAAGGAGGATTGCCTTATATCCTGTGCTAGGCTCCTCAGTATTGGAAATCTTCTCAATTACTAATTCTGCATCAGGATAAATATCTCGTAACAGCTTCATAGCTTGTTCGATTAGCCAATTGAGGATTTTGTCCACATATTCATCAGTCACAACAATAGATAAACTGGCGCAAAATATGTCGAGAGTATCGCTCTCTATGTGGTACCACCACTTCTTGGGAATTTCTACAGATGATTCGCCGTGTCCCGGATCAGTAGACCTCCTGCGAAAGTCACGCCGTGCCCGCAATGGCGTGATTGCACACGGCCGCGATGAGATTGACCCGTAAGGAAAAGCGCCGCCGTCGGTGACGGTACACGTCCTTCAGCACACGAAAGATCTTCAAGCGCCGAATGACGTGCTCAACCCGCAGTCGGGTTGACGCTAGCGCTCGGTTCTCCTGACGCTCTTCGGGGGTCAGCGGTCTGGCCCTCGTCACCTTGTGCGGTGTGATCGAGTGGCCATGTTCCCGCCAGATGCCTTGATAGCCGGCATCGCCGATCAAGGCCGTCTCGGGATGGAGATGCACGCCCGAATGTCGAAACAGCGTGAGATCGTGCATGGAGCCGAAGGTCGTGGCGACACACATGATCATGTGTGTCGCCACGTTGATCACGACCTGCGTTTTCAAGGTGTGTCGTTTTTTCTTGCCGCTGTACCAGGGCCGCTGCTTTTTTTGGGGCGCTCACACGGGGTGGTAGTTGGCTGGAACCATGCCCGACACCACTGAAATGCGAGCGTCCGGGGCCTATCCCCGGACG
>NZ_BMQN01000031.1 GCF_014648135.1 Deinococcus sedimenti
AAAAAACAGCACTCTGACAGGGGGGGCCGAAAGATCCCAGATGGGACGCTTATGTAACGCCGTTTTCCGACCGATCATGCTATGCGTCACAAAGTGAAGGCTCTCATCCAAATGAGGGCCAGAAAGGCAAAACAGGGTCGCCTGAGGGCACTTCTCAACCGGAGCGCGGGGGGTGGCGCCAGGGCTGCCAGGGCGGAGTCAGCCACTGGTGCCGCTGGTGCCAGCGTGACCAGGATATTGACCCCTGCACGGGCAGCCCTGGCGCCAGCGCCGCGCGGACCGCGGACTGGGTTGGAACGCCTGGCGCCCGATACGCCACCCCTGGCACAGGTGGCACCTCCAGCACCAGTGAGGGTGCTCGCCCCCTGAATCTCCAGTCGTCACCCCTACGACACTTACGCTCCAAATCATGACGACGTCATATCCGGACCCTGCCCGACCCACGCCCGTTCCCAGCCGCACCGTGATGGATTTCGCGTCCCGCCTCGGCATCAGTCGGCGGGCGGCCCATGATCTGTTCAGCGCAGCTGCCACCCACCTCAATGCGGTGGTTCGAAAGACCGACGGCAGTCGGCTGACCGTCACGGCAACCGACTTCAGCCGCATGGTTGCCCTGGTCGAAACACTGAATTCGGTCGGCCTGACCATCCGGCAACTCCACCGGATCCAGCAGTCTCAGAACCCCGAACTGTGGACACTCCTGCAGGGGTCACGAGCCACTGAGGTGGCTGCGCCGGTGGTTGACCATCACCCCGAGGTCTGCGTAACCGACGCGACGGCAGAGAGGATTGAGCTGATCCTCGTCGAGTACCTCGAGCGGCAAGAGACGCTGCTGCGCCAGCACTTGAGCCGCCCTCTCCCCGTTCACTACCTCCCGGCTCCGGTACCCACCCCGGCCCGCCGTGTTCGAGAAACTCAGGCGGCGTCTGTACCAGTACAACATGACGAACCGCTGCCCCCGTTGCCGATCCCGGTACCCACCCCTGCGCCTGCCCGCCCACAGAAGGATGATCAGCGGCAGACCCTGGACGTGCAGCCGGGTCTACCGGTACGGCCCCTGCCAGTTCCCGTGCCGGCCCGTGCTCCCAGCCGTGTACCGACCGACTGGCCGGAGCGTCTCCTAGTACCTACCCCGGCGCGCGTAGTCGACTCCGATCCACAAGACTGATCTCAGACGATCCTGGTCAGGGGGAGGCTTATCCCTGATCATCTATCTATCCTCCCTAATTTCCATTGGGTAGGATAGATGCAGAATGTTTCAGATCAATCTCGTGGATGGCGAGTCTGTAATCCTGACGCCCAATGCTCTCGTGGAACTTCACCGACTAACGCCTGCAGACTCTTTCCTGAAAGGTCGCACCACATATGTACTTCTGCAAGACGTTAGCAAGGCTGTTCCACACGCTCATCAGCATCCCCTACGTCAGCTCAACAGCTTGGGAGCTCAGGTGCAGTCAGTATTGACCATTCCCCCTAACCTCCGTCATTGGCTCCACCCAACCCTAGAAGCATCTTTGGTGCTTCCAACCATTACCCCATTCACGCTGGTTGGCGAATACATTCATCACGCTCTCTCTAGGCACTATCAAGCCACTGTTGTGAGCTACGAGCCTCCTCTTGGCTGGCTGCAAAGTCGTGCCCTATGACCCTTGTCCCCTATCAGGGCACTGCCCTCGCGCAAGCCCAGCAGTGGGCAGGCCTCCCCGATCACGAACTCCGCCGACGGGCCGTGACGGCGGCTGTAAACAAAGACACCCAAGCGCTGATAGCCCTGACCCGCGCCTACCTCACCCACGAGGGCGCCAGTGGCCTGCTCACCAGTCCGCGCACCATCGAGGCCTACACCCTCGGTGTCCGGCACTTCACTGAGTACGCGACCTCGAACGCCATCAACCTCCTGCGCCCTGGACGGCGCGACGCATCCGGATACGTCGCGCACATGTTGGGTTCCGGGCGCAAGCCCGCAGGCGTTCAACTCAAAGTCGCCGCGGCGAACTGCCTGTACCGGGCCCTCCGGTGGGCCGGCGCCACAGAGGCCGAACCCTTCCGAGACGTCAAGGTACCCAGAGATCCCACACCTGGACTGGTGAAGCGGCCGCCCTACAGCGAGGACGACATCGCGGCTGTGATGGAGCAGACCGACCTGCAGGGCCAAGTTCTCCTCCTTCTCCTCTCCCATGCAGGCCTGCGAATCAGTGAGGCCCTCGCCCTGACATGGCAGGACATCGACCTGGAGCTTCGCCGGGTGTCCATCCAACAAGGTAAAGGAAGGAAGGGCCGGGTCGTGACCATGAGCGGCAGCCTCCGCCGAGTGCTGAACAAGTTCAGGCAGGCTTCAAGTCAGACCACTGACGGCCGCCGCACCACCCCGGACGGTGCAGTCTTTTCGTATTCGCACGTGACGACAGCTCGGTACCACATGGAGAAGGCCTTCGGGGCGGCAGAGGTCCAATTCCGTGGTTTCCATCCCGGACGCAAGCTGGCCGGGACTCGCCTCCTCCGCCAGGTCAACGACATCGCCCGCGTCGCGCACCACCTCGGCCATGCCTCCGTCGAGACCACCCGGCGCGGGTACGCCAACTACGAAGTCGATGACCTCCGCGACACCCTTTCAAACTGGTGAGCATGTCATCACTCTCTCATGTTTTCTTTCATGCATGAATGAAAGTATGTGAGAACGCATGTGGACAGGTATGTTCGCCTGAATGACAGCCAAGCCCCATGTCGTCGCATTCACCTCACTCAAAGGCGGAGTCGGGAAAAGCACCCTCGCCGTCAACATCGCCGGCGCCCTGTCCCTGAAGGGCAAGACCGCCATGATCGACGCCGACGCCGCCATTCAGACCAGCAGCGGCTGGGCCACCCGGGGCGGTCTCCCCATCACCGTCCTGAAAGAAGGCGACCCTATCCCGGCCGGCACCCGGTACCTGGTCGTGGACACCGAGGGCCGCCCAGCTCTAGATGACATCGCCGCCCTGACACACTCCGCCGACGTCGTGCTCATCCCCACGGCGCCGAACTCAGTGGAGGTCGAGGCGACAGCCCGCCTGATCCAGCAGCTGCCCGGCACGAACGCCAACCTCGACCGCGTGCACGTCGTGATCACCAAGGCGCAACCCGTCGGCACAGTCGGTCAGAGCGCCCGGGATGAACTGCGCAGCGCTGGCCTGCAGGTGTGCGAGACCGTCATCCGCCGCTACACCGCCCATGAACGGGCGCATGAGCAGGGTGTGCTGGTCAAGGATGCTGCGGATCCCCGATCGGAGAACGCCTGGGCGGACGTCCTCGGCCTCACCCTCGAGGTGTGCTGATGACGAAGAAAAGCCGATTCGGTAGTTTTGTCACAAGCTCAGGGGGAGAGGAGAACCCCACTCCTGAACAGGGTGTACCCACCCCCGCCGCCCTGATGCCGGAGCCCGGCCCGGCCGCGCCACTCATCCCTCAGGCACCTGCTCGTGAGGAACGCCGGGCTTTCAGCACTCGCGTACGCCCCAGCCAGAAGGCTGCCCTCGACGTCTTCGTGATGGATCTGAAGAGGGCAGGTTGGCCCATCTCGCAGGAAGCTGTCCTCGAGGAGCTTCTGCGCCTCCTTCAGGAGGATGAGTACACCAGAGCCACGATCACCCAGCGCCTCACCCGGCTCTGACCGTGACACCGGTACAAGTTGCTCCATTGTGAATCAAACCGGGGAAGTCCCGAGTTGTTTCATTGTGAAACAGGCCTGCGCGGACATCAGCTCCGCCACCGTTTGCTCGCCAGATCCGGCGAGCAAAGTTGTCTCACTGTGAGACAAATTCTCCCTGAATCGGTTTTTCATCGTGCTGGTGCGATCCCCCGTTTTGGGGAATACCCCCAAGACACCGCGAGGCCGCCCTGAAGTCGAACTCAGGGCGGCCTCGCGGTAAGTGGTGGACTTCAGACCGGATTTAGGACAGCGTCGACCTGTTCCCAGAGTCGTGGCGGAACGTAGAGGCTCGTCGGGCCATTCGCGGAGACGGTCGTCTTCCCAGCGTAGCCAGTCACTATCAGCAGGTGAGTACCATCCGGCTGCAGGATCACCAGGGTGTCCATGGTGGGGAAGAGCACGACAGCTTCTCCGCCGTCATCCACGAAGTACGGCTGCGAGATGCCCTGATCAGGAGCAGCGGGACGGTACTCGACCAGGGTAGGGAAATCGTCAGGAGTCAGAACAGTTCGCAGCGCGGGGGCACGGTCGGGCACCTCGGTGGGTGCGGGGTGCATGCGGCTCAGGCGGCGCAGGGCGCGGGCATGGTACCCCCGCGTGCTGTCGAAGTCCAGGTCGGTGCCGGCCAGGTCAGTCACGATGCCCAGCAGTTCCCTGAACGGCACACCCGACTTCATCCAATGGGAGGCCCAGGCGCCCACGATGGGGCTCACCAGTGCTTCGAGCTGCCCGTGCGCTGCGTGCCAGAGCAGGTGCTGCGTGTAGCAGGGGATGCAGAGAACTGACCCCAGGCCTGTGGGGGTGGATATGGGGAGGCCGTGGGCTTCGCCGCAGTCCTCGCAGATGTTCCAGGTGCTCTTCAGGGCTTCGGACAGCTGAGGAAGTTTGACCATTTCAGGACTCCTGGGGTGAGCGGTGGCGTTTGAAACGCGGTTGAGCGACGGGTTCAGGCCAACAGAGCGGGGGCCTGGAACAGGTACAGGACGCGGGCGACTTCTTGGACGCGCGCCTGGTGGTCGCGGAGATCATTGGCGCTGAGCGTGGTCAGGGCGGTCAGAACGTAGCCCTGAGCGTCGCGGACGGGCACTGCGGGGAGCTGCTCACCCTGAGCGGCGCGCACGGTGAGCTGTGCAGCTTCTGCGGGGCTCAAGCGGGCGCCCAGGGGACGGCGGTAGGTGGCTCCGGTGGCGTTCATGTTGCTCCTGTGAAGCGCGGATCAAGCGTTAGGATTCGTTAGGTTTTTCCTGCATCAAAACGGGAAAAACGTCGTGCTGGACGGTTCGCCCGATTTGGCGAGAACTATTTAGGCCGCTACGATCGCCGGGTGGGTTTCGCAAAGAAAGGCCCACACCTGACGCGCTTCCTGCTCTGTCAGGGCTGCCAGGCTCGTGACGTTGCGGTCGAGGGCTGCGCTGGCGAAACCGTAGTGCTGACTGCCGGGAATGCCGGCGCGTGCCATGAGGCGGTGCAGCTTACTGGCGCGCGTATTACCGATCGTGGTGGGGTCGGGGTGGATCTCTTCTGCCACGAGTTCGACGTGGCCGTCGCGTTTCCCCAGATCGAGCAGGCGTCCAGCGTCGAGGGGGTGCACGGCCTGCCCGTCGATTTCGGCGTGCAGCGTGCCGGCGGCGTCGGCGTGCAGAAGGACGCAGCGGTGGCCCAGGTAGACGCTGGCGCTGGGGCCTTCGCCGTAGGAGCCGTAGATGGCGACCGAGAAGATGCGCGTGATGTTGCGGGGCTTGCTGATATCTTTCATGTGATTCCTTCCGTTGAGGTGGGAGTCAGGGAGGGACGCGGAATCTTGGTCGAGGAAGCGTCCCTTTCTGCTGGTCCAATAGTATGGTGTTTTCATACGTATGTCAACTTCATACGTATTGTGATACCATCCGCATTGGAGGTGCAGACGTATGTCTGAACGAACTAGAATTACCTTTGTGAACCGGGAAATTCGGCAGGAAGTCAAGGCACTGATGCGCGCGCGCGGCATCACGCAGGATCAGATGGCTGATCAGATGGGCATGAAGCGCACCAACCTCAACCAGATGCTCAACTCAGACACCGAACTGCCTCAGCGCTGGCAGGAAATCCTGCAGATCCTGGGCAAGAAGATCGCGCTGGTAGACGCTGACGACACCGGTAACCCGTCGTGAGCGCAGAGTTGGAGTCCAAGAACCTCGCGAGTCTTGACTTCGAACCCTTGATCCTGCCGGTCGACACTGAGTCCTACAAGCACCCTGAGCGTGTCGAAGCGTGGCAGGAATACAGGACCAAGCACCTGACTGAAGTCGACGAGCGTGAAGCTGCTCGCATCTATGGCCTGGCCCTCTCCGAGGTGGCCAGCCGCTATGAGCCCCCGGAAGGGGAGTTCCTCGAACGTCTCGCCGTGTCCTACCGCTTCCTTTCAGAGGCGCCGCAACAGATTGCAGATCGCCTGTGGGCCGCCGGCTACCTCTTCCAGCGTCCAAGCCTGACGACGTACTACTCCGAACAGACCGATCAACTGGAGCTGGTGTCCGAAGCGCCCGCAACTCGCCGGGTCATCGTCTGGAAAGTCAAGAAGAAGTCGCCGCGGCCCCCGGAGTCTCCCCACCCGAATCTGCGACCAGATCCCGGCGAAGGAATCACGCTGGGCGCCACGACACTCAGTCCCGCTGAACCCAACTACCCAGCACACCTGCAGCGCATGCTGTCAGACTCGCCTTTCATCTTGGTGGATCGCGCCACGCGCGACGGGCGGAATTGGATGGTCGACAGAGACGTCGAGCACTACCCGTACTTCGAGGATCACAAGACCGAAAGCCTCAGAGGCCTGCGCCTCACCTACGTGCCCCCTGGTGACGCCCTCTTAGAAGAGGCCGCAGCCCAGGCGCTTGAACGCGTCAACCAGCTCGACGACACGACCTCAGATGTCTGGAGATTCATCCTGTGGAAAGCCACTGAGAGACGGGACGAACTGCAGTCGGAGATCACGCTGGACTCGCGAGAGGTTGCGCGGGCCCTGGGCTACAAGCCACACGTCCACGGCGGCATGAAGCCTGAACATTTGCTCCTCGTTCACCAGGCACTGCAACATCTGGAAGCTCTGAAGATCTTCATTCCTCCAGGGGAACGCCTGATCGACACAGACGGCAAAAAGAAGAAGCAGCGCATCAGCACCGGCCGTGAGGAACGGATCATCGCGGTGATGGCCCGCACCGGGTCGCGCGATCTGTACGGCCAGCGCACCGAGATGATCTGGGAGATTGCCCTGGGTAAATGGGTGCGACTGTTCTCCTCAAGCTACGCACCGATGTTTAAGGCCTTGGTCGAGCTGCCCAGCAAGCGGGGCGTCAACGTCTGGGCCAAACGCATCGGCACTGAACTCGTCCTGTACTACCGGCAGAGCATAGACAAGGGCCCAGTCAAGCGTCTCCGGTGGCGGACGCTCCTCGAGCGGTCCATGCTGGCCAACGAAGTCGAGGAAATGCGCGTGGCACGCAACACTGGCCGAGTCATCAAGTACGCCGAAGGGGCGCTCGACCTTCTACAGAAGATCGGCGTGATCAGGAGCTGGGAGGCAGTGCCAAGTGACGCAGACGCCCTGGCACAGTCCTTCGCGAAACCTGGCAGCTTCGAGGCATGGATGGACTCTATGGTTGAAATTGTCGTGCCAATCGAGATTGAGGGCATTCTCGACACGATCAAGCGCGGCAAGCCGAAGAAGCTTCCCGCAGCGGGGAAATGAAGTGGCTACCCCACCTCCAACTGACGCAGACCCCACCCCTAACTGACGCAGACCCCACCCCTAACTGACGCAGACCTAAATCGGCAAGACCGTCCCAGACGGCAAAAAAGGGGCCTGAAAAATCCTAATAAGGTCTAATAAGACCTGATCTGGCGTCCCGCCCCGCAGTGGCGGGCGGACGCTTGAGAAAATAAAAGCGGCCCGCAGGCGTTCACCTTGGCCGGAGAACCTGCGGACCACATACCAAACGGCCCACAAGGGCAGAAAGGCGGCTCATTTTGACACGATCACAGAAAGCAGGTCCTCTCCTGACCGCTGCCCTCGCTGCGCTGGACCGCGGCTGGAGCGTGCTGCCCGTCCAAGCCGTAGGAGCGTTCGCCAAGCGGCCGCACTTCGTCCTGACAGAAACAGGCCATCAGGATCAGGAGGACGACAAGATAAAACCCTCCTGGAAGCCACTGCAGACCACGCCGGCAACTCCTGAACAGGTCAGCACTTGGTTCGCAAAAGAATCCGGAAAAGGGGTCGCCATCGTCACTGGCACCGTCTCGAACGTCATTGTCATTGACTTCGACGGGCCGCACGGCGAGGCGCTGCGTCAGCAGTGGAATCTGCCTGTGCACGTCCGCACCGGCAGTGGCGGGAGTCACGTCTACTTCGAGCACCCGGGCTGGCCAGTCTCCACCCTGAACAGCAAGGCGAAGCGCGAGCTCGGCCAGCGCTGGCCCGGTCTCGACATTCGCGGTGATGGCGGTTACGCCCTGATTCCTCCCAGCATCAACCCCAGCGGCCCCTATATCTGGGAGGGCACGCCGGGAGACCTGCTCCCCCTGAGCCGCCTGCCGGATGACGTCCGGATCTTCCTGGGCCTGATGGAGGCCCCGAAGCCCCCTGAACCCCGCTCAGTGGCGCCGGTAACGCCCTACCAGGGCAGCCGACAGGACAACCAGGGACGGCCTCCTGGCGAGCTGCTCGTCAGCCGCGCCCTCGACCAGGTCAACAGCGGCGAGGGCCGCAACAACGCCGGCATGTGGCTCGCGCTCCAGCTGCGCGACAATGGGTACAGCCGTGGGGAAGCACAGGACGTCATGCGGTCCTATGTCGCCCAGGTTCCCGTTCAGGACACCCACGGCCGTCACGACCCATATACCGAAAACGAGGCAGCCACCACGCTGGCCAGTGCATTCAGCAGGCCTGCTCGACAGCCTTGGGAAGAACGCAAGAATTCAAGCGGGAATAACGTCGTCTCAGACGTAAAAAATCCCTCTTCTGGAACGGATGAATTGTTGACATTTGTTGACATGTCTGACGGTTTGCAGCCTCCTCCTGTTCCAGCCATCAGCGAGACTGGTACGGGCCCCGTCATCCTGACGGGAGATAGCGCTTTCCAGCAGGTGACGGCCGCGCTTCAGGTGCGAAACATCGATGGTGTGGTCGCCCGGCGCGCCCTTACCCCTGAAGAAATCCAACGGCTGATCGCCGATCGTCGCGCCCTGTTCGTCCTGAGCCCGAGCGGCGCGCAGGAACGGGCGTTCGACGCTGCTGGGGTCGAGTGGTACCCGCTGCATGATCTCCAGACCAGGCAGGATCCTGAGACCCTGAATCAGCTGCTGACCGACGCCATGACCGCGGCCTGGGAGGTCAGCCTTCAGGGCAGCGTGCCCTTCCTGGAACACGACCTGCTGGCGCTCGCCGATGCCCGCCTGAACCGCGGGGGCCACACGTACCCGACTGGCCTCACCGCGTTCGACGAGGCGATCGGAGGTGGCTTCTACGATGGCCTGCACGTTCTCGGCGGGGTGACCGGTGGCGGGAAGACGGCGCTGGCCCTGGCGATCGCACAGTTCAACGCCCAGGCGGGGCGGCCCGTGCTGTACGTGACGTACGAGCAGAGCCGATACGAGCTGTGGGGGCGCGTGATCAGCAGCAACACGGGAGTTCCCCTTCGCCAGTTGCGCACCGGTGGCACAGCCCAGCACCCTGTCAGCGAACTCCTGCGGCAGAACCAGCGCTACCAGGAACTGACTCGCGGTGTCGCCCCCCACTTCACTGTCATCGAGGGTGACGGCTTCGAAGGAGGAGCCTGGGGAACAGACCGCATCGCTGCCCAGGTGCGTCGCATGAAGGCTGCCTACAACGCCGCCCCACTGGTGATCCTCGACTACCTCCAGCGCATGCCCAGCGGCAGTGACAAGGAGAAGCGCCACCAGATCGACGAGGTCGTGATGGGCCTGCAGGTTCGCCTCGGCCGCGAGTTGAACACGCCTGTGCTGCTGATCAGCAGTGTGGGGCGCGGTAAGTACGGCGAGCTGGTCACGGCGCCCCTCGAGGAGCGTCTCGGCGTGTTCAAGGAGTCCGGAGGTGTGGAGTACACCGCGTATACGGCGTCCCTGCTGTATCCGCTGGGTGCCGCCCACGTGCAGGCGCTGGGGCTTGAGGAGCCACCAGTGCCGGGCAGCGGTCGCGCGGCACTGAAAGGCCTGTGGAAGTACCTGGTGCTGGATCTGGCGAAGAACCGTGAAGGGGAGGCACCCCGGCAGTGGGTGCTTCGCTGGTACCCGGCCACCGGCCGCTTCGAACTCCAGCAGGCCATTGACCCCGAGGAACTGGCGGCCGCAGAGGGCTCCAAGCGGAAGGCGAGGACGTTCACTCAGAATTGAGTAAAACCCTAGAGGGCCCCCGGCAGGTACAAGTTGTTTCAGATTCCAAGCTGTGGCAGAGGCATGTTCGAGAGAAGTCGAGCATGCCCCTTGCATTGCAGAGAGAAAATCGCGTCTACAGGCCATTTTCTTGACCTCACGAAAATGGTTTGCCTGTGGAGAGCAGGCCGTTGCCGGATCGTTTTCCTGACGTCGGCAAAATGATCCTTGGTCATCCACAGTCGTCTCCAAAGATCTGAGGGTGTCACGCTGGGGCGGACGCTGAGGGTATGGCAGACACTCAGACTCCACTGGCGTATTCGCGGAAGCAGGCGGCCGAGTTGCTCGGTCTCTCTTCAGTAACTGTCGACCGGCTCATCAAGACCGGACAACTGCGAGCCGTGCAGGTCGGTACTCGCCGTCTTATCCCTCGCACAGTCATCGAGGCCTTCCTGGCAGGTCAGCAGTGAATGGCATGGAGTGGGCTGTCCTCAGCGCCTACGCCCGCTGGCTGCCTCCTGGCCCGGAGCGGCAGCAGGTGCGGCAGGTAGCGTCCCTATACCGTCCTGAGAGATACGCACCCAGCCTGGGAGCTGCTGAGGACGCCGGCCTGACCAGCAAGGCGAACCTCACGCCCAAAGGCCTTGAGGCCGCGCGACACTTCATCCGTAACCTGCACGAGGCCGCGGCATGACCAGTCAGGTTGCCGTACCCGAGGGCGTCCCCCAGGCGCTGACGACAGGCGAGACCGCGAAGGTCCTGCGGATGAACGAACGCACGATTCGCAGCTGGGCTGAGAGTGGCACGCTGCCCTTCCAGATGGTTGGCGGCCGCCGGTACATCACGAGTTTGCGCCTGCTCGAGTGGGCCAATTGTCTCGGGTGGGAGGTCCACTGGACTGAACATCCAGCACTCGACGACATGGATGTCAGAACCGTCAGAAAGGCGGGTGGGGCTTCTTCCACCATGGGCACATGATCGAGTATGACCATCAGGCCTTCGCGAAGGCCGCAGAGGAAGATCTCGCCAGTCTCAAAGCCGATGCCGAGGAGCTGCAGCGGCGTCACAGCGAAAAAACCCGGCAACTGGAAGCCCTGCAGAAAGCCCCCAAGAAAGACTTCACCAAGATTGTCGAACTCGAGGGCCAACGTCAGGCGATCGCCAAGCTCCTCGAAGAGCAGCACTTCTCCGTTCAGCACGCAGAAGGCGTCCTGGCAGATATTCAGCGGCGCGGGCTGGAAGCAAAACGCTGGGAAGTGATCGACAGCACGGCCCACGAGATCGGCGTTGTGCACGCTGAGTATCACCAGCTGTTCAGTGAACTGAAGACGCAGGTGCAGAGCATGTTCGAGAGGTTGACCGAACTCGACAAGCGCTGGCTTCTTCTCCGTCAGACCTGGCGCACCGAAGCAGCCCACCTCGGGTACTACCTCGCCAACAACGTGCAGGGTCAGGAGAGAGCCAACGTCTTCTTCCATGAAGCCGACAGCCTGAAGATCAACACGGATCTTCTGCGGCTGAGCCGCCCCCACATGGATCCCCTGCCCGGCGGAAGATACGAGAACTCTCTGCTTCCTTTCGGATCCCCGAGGACCTACGAGCAGCTCGTGCACAACTTCCTGCTGAACGCCTACGAGTCGACTTTCAGAGTGCGTCTGGGACAGCCCGGAGCACTGGAGGAGTTCAAGGAATGAGTGAGGAGCGGAAGGCCATCCGGGAAGAGATTCAGCGAGACATGCATGAGCGGTGCCCAGCTCAGCCAGTGCCTGCGCGCACTCCAGAGCAGACCCTGCAGCAGCAGGCCGACGCGTACGTGCGGCGCCGTGAGGAAGCCGCGAAACCACAGGGAGGCACATCGTGAACACTTCGGAAATCCGGCAGCAACTTGAAGGACTCGAGGGGGAATACGCCGAAATCCAGACCCTTCTGACAAAGGAACGTGCCCATCTGCGCCAGCTGGAGGGCGAGGGCATCAAGGCCTTCGACCAGGTGATTACCGCGCAGGGACGTGTGGGCGCTCTGGAGCGTATGGAAGCTGAACAGGCCACTCGGGTTGAACAGGCCAAAGAGGCCCTGCGTGCCTCTGAGAAGCAGGATGTCCGCGAGGAGCACCTGGCGTTCATCGGCGCCTGCTCTCAGGAGATCAAGGCCGCCAGGGCTGACCTGCTGGCGCATCGCGACGCCCTCTATGCCGCACTGGTCGAACTCCTGCCACCCATCTTGGCTGCATCAGACAGGTGGGGCACGGCAAGGAAAGCCTGGATGGATCGTGCAAGCATGGCGGGGATCCGGGTCGTAAGCCTTGGTGGGGACGAAGCGGCCACGAAAGCTCTATATCGGGAGCTTGAGGAGAAAGGCGTGGATACCGCGCCTTTGCGTTGGCCTCGAGGTAGCGGATACGAGGTTCAGGGGAGTGTTCCCGCACCTGCAGCGCCTTACCCGGTCAGTGATACCGAGTTTGGTCCTCATCTGGATCAGGTCGTGGAAAGCGTGATCGATCAGGGTGGGGTGATCCTGGCCAGGATCAGGCATGGCATGTTGTCCGGAGGATCCACGTCCGCTCGGATCGAGGCCGCTCCTATTGTGCCCACCTCTGCACCCCTAGCCCTGAAGACTGATCCAGCCGGTTCCTGAGGCAGATGGCGCGCCGTAAATAGCGCGCCATCTGCCTCACTAAGCATGAGCGCAG
This sequence comes from Deinococcus sedimenti, assembly GCF_014648135.1. Taxonomy (NCBI): domain Bacteria; kingdom Thermotogati; phylum Deinococcota; class Deinococci; order Deinococcales; family Deinococcaceae; genus Deinococcus; species Deinococcus sedimenti. The sequence continues at coordinate 12,738 of NZ_BMQN01000031.1, forward strand.
GCACTGAGAAAAGGCTGTCTCAGACAGTCACGACCTGTGTTCGACTGGGGTTACCCCCCCCTCACTGAAAGGCGGTGAGTATGAACAAGAACGCTGACCCTACCGCAGCGCGTAAAGCTCGCCGCGCGAAACGTAAACCTCCTGGCATGGAGCAGCTGATGTTGAAGCTCTGGAAAGCCATGGAGACGGCGGAAGACCTTCTCAATCACGACGACCCCAACGTCCGCCTGCGGGCAACGCATGCCATGGCCACCGTGGCCGGCACATACACCAAGGCCAAGGACGTCGGCGAGCTCGAGGCGCGCCTGAGTGCCGTGGAGGAACAGATGAAAGATCAGGATGGCACGGCGTGACGCGGCTCAAGCGCCTGCACAGCGTCGAGGAGTTCGTACGGGAGCGGCACGAAGCTCAGGAGCAGCACCAGGGCATGAAGCAGATGGCCACCCTATCGGACGAGGAGCTGGGTGTTCGAATCGCCGCGCTGGAAGCTACGCGTGACCCAGCTTACGAGGCCCAGCTGGCAGAGATGACAGTCGACGATCTGAGCCGCGAGGTTGGCCGCTTATGTGGCTGGTAGGTCTGATGTGAACAGCAGACTGCGGAAGATCGAAAGGGCCCTCCGGGATCGCAGGAAGTCGCGAGGAGATGTGACGGTGGAGGTGCGTGTGAGGCACCTGCTGCACCTGATCGGACGGGAGGAGTGTGAAGAAGCGGTGCTGACCCTTTACTCTCAGATTCAAAAGGGTGAGCAGTCAGAGGCGGGCGCGTTTGAAGCGCTGCGGTCTCTGACGCGGTTCGACGTGCACGCGGTGGCGCTCCATGCCTTGCTGACTGGAAGGAGGAAGGTCCATGATAACGGTCGAATACGTGCGGGAGGCGGGAGCCAGGCTGTATCGGCTCGCTACTGAGGTGTCTTCGTCTTTGGATTGACTGAGAGGTCATCCGCTGCTGCACACATACCCGGACATGGTGATAGCGGAGGAGCTGGAGATCATGGATACGAATCAGCGGGACGCTCATGCCCTGGCCCAGATGGCGGTGGATAGAGTCCTTGATGGGTATCCGCAGGAGTACTACGACGCTGAGGCAGATGTCCAATGCCCTCTGCGTCTATCAGGTCGCGCTTGCTACCTCCCTCGACAAGCTGAACGGTCTGTGCAGGTGGGAGCAGCCTGAATTGAGCTTCGCCTCTCTCCCTGCTAGAACGCAGTACCTTAAACTCCTCGAACGACCTTGAGGGAGGTGTAGCTCATGACGACGAAAGGCCAGGTGAAACAGTCCGCTGAGCGGCGCGCTGAGCGTAAGGAGCTGAAATCCCCTAACAGCCGCGCCAAAACACGGTATGTGTTGCTCAAAGAGAAGAAGCTGACGCAGCGCTCGACCGATAAGCTGAGCATGGCGGTTGTCAGACTGACCCATCAAGTTCGTGCCCTTGAAGGTCAGCTGGTGAAGATTCAGAGGGTAAAACCTCTAACTCCGGCGGTGCAGGAAGAACTTTCCGTCTCGGCATCTGCTCTCAGGAAGCCCTACAACTGGGGTCCGAGTGGGAAGCCTGAAACGAAGCCCTTCGTGTTTCCCCAGATCGGTGGGAAGAATAGTTGAATCCCGAGGATTTGATCGGACTCGTCTTGGACGTGGATTTTCCTGATCAAGATGGGCATGAGCAGTTCGGCAGTCGTCCGGCCGTGATCGTAGGCGTGCCACCTCTCATCGCGCAGGGGCGTTTTCCTGGGCTTATCGTGGTGCCCTTCACCAGTCAGGTTGACGATTTCGACGGGTTGAGCGAGGAGCTCTATCCGATGATCCTGGCAGGTTCCGGTGGGTTGACCCGCGACAGCATCGCGCTGCTCGACCAGGTGCGCTATATCGATGCGCGCAGAATTCTGGGTCAGCTCTCCAAGCTCGATCAGCTCGACATTGATTGCATCCGGCGCAATCTGGCCCGCATCTTCAACTTCGTCGTTGAATCTGCCCAGCCACCCACACCGCCTCAGTCCTGATCTGGATCCGCTGCCCACAAGCAGCGGATTTTTAGTGTCAGGGGCCACGCTAGTACGACCACCCGGTTCTAAAAATCGGCCCTAATCCATATTCCGGCATGGGCATAATCCGCCTGCGACTATATACATATGCGCAGCAAATGATTATGTCTTCGCTATTACATGTTTTTACTCCACGTATCATGAAGACCACTCGCTGCATGTTTTGGTGAGATTTTTTCCTGAGCATCAATTACTTTCTGAATATCTCCTGCTCTCCAGTCTCCGTAGTGAGGCTGCGTTTGGATGGACATCCGAGCTCAAGCGCCTCAGGGCGCTGTTCATCTATCGCGGCCTGCCGTCGGAGATCATCATGCCGAAACCCTCGCCGTACCTCGCCTTCGCTGAGCGATGGGCTCCTTCAGGTGGAGCCGAACACGCGAATTACACGTCTTTCTTGATCGAGTTATGCCGTCTGCTCAATCTTCCCGTGCCAGATCCCACCACGCCGCGAGGCGAGGGAGCTTACGTCTTCGAGCGGAGCGTACGGGAGTTGAACGGCGAAAAGGGCGAGGTAACACGGCGCATCGATCTCTATCGGAAGGGCAGCTTCGTATTGGAAGCCAAGCAGGGCGTTGAGGCTGAGGTGGCGGCAGAAGCTGAGCAGCGTGTTTTAGATGGCAAGAAGCCCACCAAGAAAGGACACGGTACCCGGGGCACCAAAGGATGGGACACGTTTATGCGCCGGGCCCGCGAGCAGGCTGAGGGGTACGTCAAACTCCTTCCGGCCAGTGAGGGACGGCCCCCTTTCATCCTGGTCGTGGACGTCGGTCATGTCATTGAAATCTATGCAGAGTTCACCCGCACCGGAGGGGCCTACCTTCCCTTCCCCAGTGCACGCACCAACCGCATCGGCCTAGCTGATCTGGAGAAGCCAGAGGTTCGCGAACTGCTCCGGCAAATCTGGCTCGAGCCAATGGAGCTCAATCCCGCCCTCAAAGCGGCGCAGGTCACCCGTGAAGTCGCAGCTACCTTGGCCACCATCAGCCGGCGCATGGAAGGCCAGCCGGACGCTAACGGCCACATCATGACTCCCGAGCGGGTCAGCAACTTCCTCATGCGGATGATTTTCACGATGTTCGCCGAGGACGTTGGCCTGATCGGCAAGAGCAAGCTCCGTCAGGCCCTTGAAGGCATCAGGGAGACTCCGGAAGCCTTTATGCCGATCATGGATGAGATCTGGCGCAACATGGCAACCGGTGGCTACAGCGTCGCCCTGAAGGAGAAGCTGAAGTACTTCAACGGGGGACTCTTCGCCAACGCCGAAGTTCTTCCTGTCACTCCTGAAAATCTCGACCTGCTGATTGCTGCGTCTGAGTACGACTGGAGTAAGGTCGAACCCAGTATCTTCGGCACGCTCGTCGAACGTGCCCTCGATCCGGTTGAACGTCACAAGCTGGGTGCGCACTACACCCCCAGGCCCTACGTTGAGCGTCTCGTCAACCAGGTGGTACTCAGCCCGCTACGGGAAGACTGGCGCGGTGTCCAAGTTGAGATTCAGGCCACGCTCGACAAGGCGAAAGATCAAGCGAAAGGCGAAGTCAAAGCGCGGGAACTGGTCGAAACATTCCTGACGAAACTGCTGACAGTCACTGTTCTGGATCCGGCTTGCGGCACCGGCAACTTCCTGTACGTCAGCATGGAGCTCATCAAGAAGCTCGAAGCGGAAGTCGTGGAAACTCTGGAGAAGCTGGGCGGTCCTGCCCCGCTGGCCGAAGTGAACCCTGAGCAGTTCCAGGGTCTGGAGATCAACCCCCGGGCTGCGTCGGTCGCTGAACTGGTGCTTTGGATCGGGTACCTACAGATTTACGCCCGGAATCACGGGAAGGCCAGCCCTCCTGAACCCATCCTGCGAGCCTTCCGGAACATCAAACAGACGGACGCGCTGCTGGCCTACAGCAGCAAGAAGCCTCACATCAGCAAGGATGGCCAACCCGTCACCCGGTGGGATGGACGGACGACCGCCCAAGACCCCGTGACGAAAAGGCAGGTGCCCGATCCCGACGCGAGAGTGCACGACACCCTGTACCTCAATGCCCGACCTGTACTCTGGCCAGTCACGACCTTCATCGTGGGGAATCCGCCCTTCCTGGGTGCGGGGCCCATGCGAGAAGCGTTGGGAGATGGATACGTTCAGGCACTGCGTGAGACGTACAAGCCAACCAAGAAGCTGGTTGGTGTACCAGACAGTGCCGACTTGGTGATGTATTGGTGGCATAAGGCGGCCGCGCTGATGCGAGACAACGACCGAGTCAGGCGATTCGGCTTTGTGACGACTAACAGTGTCAAGCAGACCTTCAACCGACGGGTGGTCGAAGATCACCTGAAAGCAAGTGTTGAAGCATCCCGTCCATTAAGTTTGGTGTACGCCGTGCCAGATCACCCATGGGTAGACGAAGCGGACGGTGCAGCGGTACGCATTTCTATGACTGTTGTGGCGCGTGGCCGACGAGATGGATTACTGGAACGTGTGTTGCAGGAGCTGCCCGGCGAGAACGGGGAATACGCCATCACCACAGCGCAGCAGGTAGGACGTATCAATCCTGACCTGACCATCGGGGCAGACGTGACCGCCGCAGCGGAGCTAAAGGCCAACCAGGGCATCAGCGGCCGAGGTGTGCAACTCATGGGTGCGGGTTTCATCGTGCCCGTGCAGACCACGGCGAACCCCGAGAACGGCCACAAGGAGGTCGATGCTGCCGACTTGGGGCTGGGGCGAGTGCCGGGCATCGAGGGGGTGCTGCGCGAGTACCGCAACGGCCGAGACCTTACCAGCCGTCCGCGCGCCGTCCGGGTGATCGACTTGTTCGGCCTGAATGAGGAGGAGGCCCGTACGCGCTTCCCGGAAATCTACCAGCACGTCCGCCTGACCGTGAAGCCCGAACGGGACGCAAACAATCGCGCCACATACCGGGACAACTGGTGGCTCTTCGGCGAGCCGCGCAGTGCTCTCCGCCCTGCTCTCGGTGGCCTGCCGCGCTTCATCGCGACAGTAGAGACGAGTAAACACCGTTTCTTCCAGTTTCTCCCCAGCACCATCCTGCCGGACAACATGCTGGTCAACATCGCCCACGACGACGCCTACGTCCTCGGTGTGTTGAGTAGTCGCGTACATGTCGTCTGGGCGCTGGCACAGGGCAGCCGACTGGGTGTCGGCAACGATCCCCGATACAACAAGTCTCGGTGCTTCGAGACGTTCCCTTTCCCTGTTGCCACACCCGCACAGCAACAGGCAATCCGCGAGAAGGCTGAGGCCCTTGACGCCTTCCGTAAGGCCCGCCTCGCCGCGCACGCCCACCTCACCATGACTGATCTCTACAACGTCTTGGATAGCCTGCGGCAGGGCACCGAGCTGACCGTGAAGGAACGCCGTACTCTTCAAGATGGCGTCGTCACGGAACTCCGCACGCTGCATGACGAGTTGGACGAGTTGATACAGGCTGCTTATGGCTGGGAGGGCCAGCTCAAAGAGTCCGACATATTGACGAACCTCATGGCACTCAACGTTCAACGTGCTGAGGCAGAGCGATCAGGCCACATTGAATACCTCCGACCCGAATATCAGGATCCGAGAGGTACGACGGTTCGGGGCCTTGGTCTTCAGATCGTGGCCCCTCTGGCGGCAAAAGGGATTCCTCACCCCTATCCGCCCAGCTTGGCAGAACGGGCAGTCGCCATTCGAGAAGTTCTCCTCCATGCAGAGCAACCACTCTCGGCTGGTCAACTTGCTGGCATGTTTGAGGGTGCGCGCGCTCCAGCAGTTGGGGAAGTCCTTGAAATGCTCGTCGTCTTGGGTCAGGCCCGACATGTGACTGGCACTGCTGCATACGCTGCTTGAGACATGTTTTTGAACTCAGTTGAGACTTGAAAAGGGACGTCGGGGTAGGTGTTACACCCAGCCCGACGCTGAAGTCATGAAGACCAACCGTCCTCAGAGGAGTTCCAGCTCTGGCGTGATCCCAAATAGGGTTAGTGAATTTCGAGTTTGGGTCGCGACACGGATCAGAGGATGCCACGCCCCTGGCACGGCCCGCGCCCAGCGGGCCACCCCTCCCTGCTCAAGCTCACGGCCATTAATCACCTGCTACTCATATTCTGGGATTTCACCTCACACATGGGCGGGTCGGTTTATAAATCAAATCGAAGTAGAATCCCCAATTTGGAATGATGCGGATGTAAAGGTTTCTACTCGTGTGACAGCGAAAAAACAGCACTCTGACAGGGGGGGCCGAAAGATCCCAGATGGGACGCTTATGTAACGCCGTTTTCCGACCGATCATGCTATGCGTCACAAAGTGAAGGCTCTCATCCAAATGAGGGCCAGAAAGGC